>NZ_JBQHWJ010000025.1:0-26918 GCF_052064035.1 Bulleidia sp. HCP3S3_C9
AAACGGATTTGAAAGTGATGTCATTCCATCTGGTGCATATGTGTCACCGACTGGAAATACAGTATCATCAGTAAATGAACTGCATGCAGAGGCAAAGAATATGATCAGACAGAAGCATGGAGTCAGTACAAGACATCTGCAGGGATATCTGGACTGGATCGTATTCAAGAAGAAACTGAAATACACACTGGACATGAGAAAGTGGAAACCTGAAGCATATATGGAATCAATGATGGAACAGATACCATTCATATGCAGAGATATCGTTAAACTGCCAATGCCGATTGATCTTTACAGAGCTTATGGAGAGTATCACTATGGCATTTTTGCAAATATCAACTAAATCTTTAAAAAGAGCGTTTTCGAAAAAAACACGCAACATATCCATATTTAATGTTTTTCCAAAGCGACGAGGACGCGTAAATAAAGAAACCATAGGTTTAGCATCCAGAAAATCTCGAATCATTAGAGTTTTATCAACGTAATAATAATTTGTTGTTGCTGATTTGAAATCTGAAACACCGATTGGTAAAGGTTTTAATTGTTTTAAAGTGATATCATCAGGGATGAGCCAGGTACGTCCATCTTTGATTGCATTGGAAATTTCTCCTTGCTTACACATTTGTTGAATTCTACGAGTAGATACTCCTAATTTTTTTGCAGCATCAATACATGATAAATAGTTCATACATTATCTCCTGGTATATTTCTATCTTTAGTATATGCATTCAAGCGAAATGAATCAGCCGAAATTTCGCTTACATTTCGCTAATATTTCGTTGGCGTTTCGTTTAAAAAAGCTCTTATGTATTTCCATAAGAGCTTAGTTTTTGTTTGAATTACTTATCTTCTTTTGTGGCGATTCTAAAGAAAAATAGACCTAATATGAATAAGACTGTAAGTGTTGCAACCGCAACGTTAACAGAGTTTGTAATAGAAACTGTAATACCAACAAGTGTTGTTCCCATAAATGCAGCACCTTTACCACAAATATCATAGATACCAAAGTATTCACCACTTGCATTTGCTGGAATGATCTGTGCAAAGTAGGAACGAGATAATGCCTGAATTGCGCCCTGGAACATACCAACAACAAATGCCATGATACCAAACTGCCATAATTCCTTCATGAACAATGCGTAGATTGCTACAGCGAAGTAACCTAAGATACAAACTGTAATGAGTTGTACAGAACTGTACTTTTCACTTAATTTTCCAAATAGAGTAGCGAATGCGAATGCTACGACCTGAGTCAGTAATAAAATGACTAATAATCCCATCTGGTTAAGTCCTAATGCAGTACCAATTGCTACAGCTTCATCAATGATTGTATATACACCATCGATATAGAAGAAGAATGCAAGGAGGAAGAAGAATACTTTCTTTTCGTCTCTATACATTGTAACAAGTGTTTTTCCTAATCTTGAAATACTTTCTTTGACTTTATTTGAAGTTGTTTCTACATAATATTTTTGTTTGTAGTTTTTTAACAGTGGAATTGTTACACAGAACCACCATACAGCGATAACAATGAATGCTAAGAATATAGACAATTTTTCATTCATGATACCCAGAAAATCTGGATTTCCTGCTGCGTATAAGCCAAGTGCGATGACAAATGGAATACAGCTTCCGATATAACCCCATGCATAACCTTGTGAAGATACAAGATCCATTCTTTCAGGAGTTGTTACATCAGTTAACATTGAATCATAGAAAACTAGAGAAGTTTGATAACAGACTTTCGCAATGACATACGTAATCAGATATAGAATCCAGTTTGGAACAGCTCCAAGCAAAGCACATCCAATTACACCAACAAATAATACAAACATAAACATTGGCTTCTTGAAGTCTTTGTTATCCGCAATGGATCCAAAGACTGGACCGATGATTGCAACAAGAATTGTCGCAATACTAGTTGCATATGACCAGAATGCAAGGTATTCGGAATTACTCATACCAGCATTTGCAGCTAAAGTGTTGAACCAGATAGGAATGATCGTTGAAACCATCATTGTAAAAGCGGAGTTACCAATATCATAGTAAATCCAGCTCTTCTCTAACTTATTGAAATTTTTAAACATATAGTTTACCCTCTTAACAATATAATTATATTATCTCTTAATCATTTGAAAAATGATATAGAAGAATGTGAAAATTTTGTTAAATGTGTCAATTGTATTACAATTGAATGTATGATATTAGTTGGAGGAAAATCATAATATGAAAACTAAAGTCTGGGCCCATCGCGGGGCAAGTGGCTATATGCCGGAGAATACGCTGCCATCTTTCCGAAAGGCTGTTGAATTAGGTGCAGATGGTATTGAACTGGATATTCAATTAAGCAAGGATGGAGAAATCGTTGTCTGCCATGATGAAATGGTAGATCGTACATCAAATGCAAAAGGATGGCTGAAAGATTATACATTAGCTGAATTGAAAGAAATGGATTTTTCCTATCAGTTCAAAGAACTTGGAAAAGTCAGTATTCCTACAATGAAGGAAGTATTTGAACTGTTGAAGCCTACAAATCTAATAATTAATATTGAATTGAAAACAGGCATTTTTGATTATGAAGGCATTGAAGAAAAAATCATTGCTTTAACACATGCAGAAGGATTTGAAGATCGTGTGATTTATTCTTCATTTAATCATTATTCCATCATGAAGATTCAAGAACTTGATCCAAATGCGAAAACAGCATTTCTTTATAGTGATGGACCATTAGATATGCCGTTATATGGCTATGAACATCATGTAAATGCATTGCATCCAGCAGCATATAATCTTCGTCTTCCTGACTTCATGGAAGAATGCAATGTGTATCATTTAGATGTCAATGTATGGACTGTTAATACAGAAGAGATTGCATTGATGTGTCTGAAATATGGTGTGAATACTTTAATCACAAATTATCCAGATCGTATCAAAAAGGTAATTGAGCAGTATGAAACAGGAATATAAAGACTTCGTCGAAAAACAATTAAAACCATTTTTAGAAAATAATATACAAGAAGGGGATATTTTGAGTGAGGATCAAACAAGGATCCATTACTATAAAGCTTTGAGGGATGATGCAAAAGCATCCATTTTGATGATTCATGGATTTACAGAATTCTTTGGTAAACATCATGAGAATGCATATCGTTTCTTTCAGGCTGGATTTAATGTTTTCTATATTGATTTAAGAGGACATGGGAAATCTCAACATACAGATATTTACAATGATTCTAGAGTACATGTAAATGACTTTGAAGAATATGTCATGGACGTGCATGCACTTGTAGAACAGGTTGTTAAGAAGAAATCGCAAGGAAAGAAATTGTTTTTATTTGCACATTCTATGGGTGGTGCAGTCTCTACGTTGTATTTAGAAGAGTATCCTGATGATTTTACTTGCGCTGTCTTATCTTCTCCTATGTTGATGATGAACTATGGAAAAGTACCGGATTTAGCTGTTGACGTATTGTCTGCGTATTCTAAGGTTGTGGATGTATCACAGGAATTTGGACCTTCACAGAAACCATTTAATGCAATTCCTGATTTTGAACATTCCTCTATGCTTGATAAAGATCGTTATGAATATCAATTCAATTTAAGAATGAATGAACCGATGTATCAGACATGGGGTGGCACATGGGGATGGATCAGAGCTGGAAAAGAAGCAACGGCGAAGATCATGAAAAATATCAAAAAAGTAAAAACACCTGTACTGCTATTGCAGGCAGAAAAAGATCATATGGTAAAAGCCGGTGGACAAAATGCATTTGATCAAAAGAATCCAAATGTAACACTGCTGGAATATAAAGATTCTAAACATGAAATCTTTAATGCGACAAAAGAAATTCGAGAGAAGTATTATCAAGATATCTTAGACTATTACAATGCACACATATGAAACAAAAGCTATGACAAATGCGTCATAGCTTTTTTGAGTAAAAAAAAGAGCGAGTGAGCAGAATCGAACTGCCGTGTCCACCTTGGCAAGGTGGCGTTCTACCATTGAACTACACTCGCATGAATGGCGGTTCTGACGAGATTCGAACTCGCGATCTTCTCCGTGACAGGGAGACGAGATAAACCACTACTCCACAGAACCACACTAGGGAAGTTAGAGCCTTCCATACTGTTTTGAATAAACAAGAGCGAGTGAGCAGAATCGAACTGCCGTGTCCACCTTGGCAAGGTGGCGTTCTACCATTGAACTACACTCGCATAAATGGCGGTTCTGACGAGATTCGAACTCGCGATCTTCTCCGTGACAGGGAGACGAGATAAACCACTACTCCACAGAACCATGATATGGCGAGGAAAGAGGGATTTGAACCCTCGCGCCGGTTGCCCGACCTATGCCCTTAGCAGGGGCACCTCTTCGGCCTCTTGAGTATTTCCTCAATAATATCTGCCAAGCGCATCCTTTCGCTTATGCTTATTCAGCGCTCAAATAATATATCATGCCACAATTATAAATGCAACTGTTTTTAGAAAAATTATTACAAAGATTTTAGTTAAATTGTTTTTTGTACGATAATTTCTACACAAATAACATCTATTCCATAGTCATTTCCAGTTGTTAATGCCTGATAAATGAATATATCTCCACATTCCCGATATCCTCTTTTATGCATTGTATGAATAACCTGTTTGAGCTGTTTCATGGAAATGGTCTGGTTAGATGGAACTTCTACAATCGTTCGATAAAAAATGTGCTCTGCAATTTCTTGATATTTATAATTGTCATTTGGATGATTGTATGCAAAAAGCAGACCTGTATCGACAGGATACGTTGATTGTTTTAATGATTCTAAGCGAATACGATAGACAGCACGTGCAATTCCAGAACTGACATAAGTAATTGTCTGCTCTGTAATACTCTGGTTGTTGAGATAGTACATTGTTTTGCGTATACCTGTGTCATAGTTTTTATTGCTTTTATATGATCGCAGAATGAGTAAAAGATCTTTTGCGTTTTTGTATTTTGCATATGCCCATTCTGCATCTTGTCTGAGTTGATCAATTTGTTTTGAGAATTGATCTGTTGCATCTTGATAGTTCTGATTTAAGAACATAGATTGAATTGTCGATAGAGGAATTCCTAGAGAATTGTATTGTTTAATGAGAATTAATAGGTGTAAATTATGAATTGAATAATCCCTATAATTATTCTCACTGCGTTTTGGATGAATGAGACCTTTCTTTTCATAAAAACGAATCATGTCTTTTGAAATACCTGTCTGTCTACTTGCTTCCTGAATATTCATAATCTTTTGTGAAATAATGAACAAAATCTATTGACCTTAGAACTGTTCCAACCTTTATGATTGTTATCATACAATACGGGAGGAAAAAAAGGAATGAAAAAAGTATTGAGTACAGTACTTTCTACAGCGATGCTTCTTAGTTTAGCTGGATGTTCTAGTAAAGAAACAGGAAAGTATACTGCAGGAACTTACACAGGAAGTGGCAAAGGGCATAGTTCTGATGTTAAGGTTACCGCGACATTCTCTACTTCTGAAATTACAAAAGTAGAACTTGATGTGTCTGGAGAAACTGAATCCATTGGTGGTGCTGCCAGCGAAGAACTGCAGAAGCAGATTATGGAAAAGCAGTCTAGTGATATTGATGGTGTAACTGGTGCAACAGAAACATCTAACGCTGTTAAAGCTGCTTTAGAAGATGCAATTGCACAGGCAAGTGGTTCTGAAAACAAAGAAAAGACAGCTTTAAAAGATGGTACATATGAAGAATCAGCAGCCAGCTTTGGTGTTATGGGTTTAATGAAGGGTGAAGTTACAATTAAGGATAACAAGATCACAGACATTAAAATAACAGAAGAATCTGATTCTTTAACAGCACAGTGGTTCAAAGTTGCTGAAAGCAAATTGATCCCTAGAATCATTGAAGCACAAAGCGTAGGCGTTGATTCTATCACAGGTGCAACGACTTCTTCTGGAGCAATTAAGAACATTGTTTCTTCAGCAATTGAAGATGCTGGTGGAAAGAGCAGTGAATGGATGAGTGCTCCTGAAAAGGGCAGTGAAGTAAAGAAAATCGATGGCTATGATGTTATTGTTGTTGGACTTGGTGGATCAGGTCTATTGTCATACTGTTCTGCCGCAAAAGCAGGTGCAAAGGTATTTGGTTTAGAAGCAGCTGGTGAAATTGGTGGTAACTCTGCTTCTGTATACGGTCCAATGGCATTAAATAGTAAGAATCTTGCTGAAAAGTATAATGATGGCAAAGACTATATCAATGAAGACGATGTTTACAACACATGGATTGATTATATTGGAACAGATGAAAAGGCTGATGTTATCAAGAAGGCTGTTTATGAATCTGGTTCTGCATTAGATTACTACATGGATAACTTTGATTTCTCATTTGATGGTATGGGTGGCTTACTTGGTTCTTTCGTTGTTCCTTCATGGGATAAAGAATGGACTGTTTATACAGCAGATGAAGAAAACTCTAAGTGGTACGCATTTGGGCCTGACCATACATACCAGTTCCAGGCTGCTTTAGATAAAGCAAAAGCAATGAATGATAAAAATGATTATATGCTTGAGCTTACTGCAGAAGAACTTCTTACAGATAAAGATGGCAATGTTACTGGTGTAAAGGCTGTCAGCTATGATGGTACAACTTATGAAATTTCTGGAAAGTCTGTCATTTTAGCAACAGGCGGTTTCCTTGGCAATGATGAAATGTTGAAGGAAGTATATGGCAGCACAGTGAAGTCTATTGGTGATACAGTCAATGATGGTACAGGTATCAAGATGGGTCAGTCTGTTGGCGGTGCAACATATGCATTAGGTACATTGCCAATGATTCACGTATCTCAGATTCCAAATATCATTCGTGATGATTCCTTGACAGCTGATCAGAAGGCAATTCTTTCTGCAATTGCTACAACAACAGATGCAAAGGAAATTGATGAAACTGGCAAGATCCTAGGAACAAAAGATGAATCTGGTACAACAAACAGTGAATTAACAGTTGGTATTGCATATGCACCTGGTTTCCATTACTACAATGCATATTCTCAGGAAGAAATTGATTCTATGAAGAAGAATGGTTTATCAGAAACAACTGCAGCAGTTTCTATCTTTGGTTTAGGTCAGGGTGGAAAAGTTCCAGCAGCTGGTACAGCTATTGAAGATCTAGATCAGATTATTGATGTTGCAATTGATACAAACAATGCATGGAAAGGTACACCGGAAGAATTGGCAAAAGCTTTGAACATGGATGAAGAAGCATTGACAAAGGCTCTTGGTGATGCGGATACAACATACTATTTATTTGAATGTGCTGGATATTCTTATGGTACAGTAGGTTCATTGGATGTAGATGAAAATATGAACGTATTGAAGGAAGATGGTACTTCAATCAAAAATCTATTTGCGGTTGGTCAGGATTCTGAAGGTGTTTGTAACAAGGAAGGAGAAGCATATTCTCCATGGGGTGGACAGGCACAGTCCTGGACATTCGTTTCCGGTAAGATTGCTGGTGAAGCAGCAGCTGCATTAACGAAGTAAAATGAAAAGTCCTGCACTTAAAAATGCAGGATTTTTAATATGTAGTGCTATAATTTTCAGCAAATGGAGGAAAAAGGTATGAATTTGAAAAAACCATTTTCTTATTTTCTGATTGCATCATTGTTGAGTGGATGTGCGAAGCAGCCTGTCAACAGTGTTTCTAAAAATACAACTGCTACGAAAATGACACCTGGAACATATGAAGCAAGTGCAGAGGGACATAATGGAGCGGTACATGTCAGTGTAACCGTCAGTGAAGATAAAATTGAAAATGTTGAAGTGAAAGACAATAGTGAAACAAGAGGACTCTGTGATCCTGCAATCCAGTTGATTCCTTCGCAAATTGTTGCATATCAGACACTTTCTACAGATGTTGTGAGTGGTGCAACGTATACAACGGTTGCGATTCGTGAGGCTGTGAAAGACTGCATTGAACAGGCTGGCGGAAATCCAGATGCCTATAATGCTAAAATTCCAAATGATGAAAAAGGACAGGAAGAAGACTTGAGCAGTGATGTGATTGTTGTTGGTGGCGGTGCAGCTGGTATGGCAGCAACGATTCGTTTAGAAGAAGCTGGTAAATCTGTCATACTGGTTGAAAAAACATCTTCTTTGGGAGGTACGATCCGTGTATCTGGCGGCAACCAGGTTGTGCAGGGTTCAAAAGTACAAAAAGAAGCAGGCGTCACAAATGATTCAGTGAAAAGCATGGAAGAAGATTTCTTGAAAAATGGGGATCAGTTGAATGATACTGAACTGTTAGGTATCTATGCGAAAAATGTTGGAGCAGCGACAGACTGGCTGAGTGAGGATGTTGGTGTTCGCTACAATATGGAAGGTGGTTTACATCAGCTTGCGGAATATGCAATAGATCGTGAACTTGCATATGATGAAGGCGGCATAGGTGCAGCAGAGACACTGAATGATAAAGTTCATGCTACGGATGCAAATGTGTTATTGAATACAGCAGCGAAACATCTGATTGTTGAAAATGGAAAAGTTACTGGTGTAGAAGCAGAAAGTCAGAAGGGCAAGAAATATACATTGAAAGCTGATGCTGTGATTCTTGCAACGGGTGGATATGGAAATAATAATGATCTTTTACCGGCAAGTGCTAGAAATGGCTTGTTCTATGGATTAGATTCTTCCAATGGAGAAGGTCTTGTCATGGCGGTTGAAGATGCAAATGCGGGTACTACACATATGGAATATATTAAAGAATATCCGAATGGTGTGGAAACAAGCAAAAAGCATGCGAAAAGTACAATTGCGGGAAATATTACTGCTTTTTCAAAAGCTGCAATCTTAGTGAATCAAAAGGGTGAAAGAGTTGTGAATGAAAAGGCAAGCAATCATGATATTCTGAATGCTTTAAAGAAACAGTCTGGAGAAACATTGTATCTTGTGATGGATGAAGCAACATTCAATGAATGGAAGACAAAACTGGCAGCTGCAGGATTGAGTGAAGATATGATTGATGCATATGTTGCAGATAACGGCAAGAGTGAACCTGTCTTTATAATGGGAGCCACAATAAAAAAAGCCGCAGAAGCAGCAGGAATTGATGGGAAGGTATTAACAAAGACAATTGAAAAGTTCAATACATATGTAGAGGATGGAGAAGACAAAGATTTCCATCGTGCAAAAGAATATTTGACGAGTACATTTGCTGAAGGAAATATCTATATTGTTGAACAGAAAGCACGTTACGCTACAACGATGGGTGGTTTAGATGTAGATGGAAACCTGCAGGTTGTAGATACAAATGGAAAAGTGATTGATGGTTTGTATGCTGCAGGTGAAATCATTGGTGGCGTGATGGGAGATGATTCTCCATCTGGTGCAAACAATGGATGGGCTTTAACGTCCGGCAAGTATGTTGCGGATTATCTAAGCAAATAAGTGATAAGAAACAGTTGCATTGACTGTTTCTTTTTAAGGGATAAAAAGTTAGCTTGAACTAATCTATAAATTATTAGTTTGCGTTAACTGACATTTATAAATTGAGGATGGTATGATATGAATATTGGAGAACTTGGAGAAATGCTGTCTGGTGGAGAACGCCAAAGAATTGGTATTGCAAGAGCATTTCTGCATGATGCACCATTGATCCTGCTGGATGAGCCTACAAGTAATCTGGATAGTTTGAATGAAGCAGTTGTATTAAAAGCATTGAAGGAATCGTGTGATGAGAAAGCAGTATTGCTTGTCAGTCATAGAAAGTCAACAATGTGTATTGCAGATCGTGTGTATTCTAATGAGAATGGAAGAATGAGTTGATAATGGATATTACAGAAAAAAGAGAAAAAGAAAAACAAACAGTACAGTTTATGATTGCGCTGTACTGTCATAAAAAGCATTCTACAAAAAAGGGTGAGCTGTGTGAGGAGTGTGAGAAACTGTATGCATATGCATGTAAACGTATTGAGCATTGTCCACATATGGAAACAAAAACGTTCTGTTCCAAATGCAAGACACATTGCTATGCACCTGAAATGAAAGAAAAGATTCGTGATGTGATGAAGTTTTCCGGGCCTAGAATGCTGCTATATAATCCTGTACTGGCAATGAAGCATATGATCAGTCAATAATCGTAATATTTAGAGAAGAAAAACATTGTCTTCTCTTTTTTTTAGATTGAAATACGGTAAACTATAGGTAAGCGCATACTTTTGAAGGGAGTTTATATGGAATACGATGAATACATGAAGAAATGTGAAGAGATCTGGGGGAGAAATGAAAAACTCATTGCTTTATTCAAGCAGGATATTTCAGATCTATCAGAAAAAACCATTAATAATCATGTACGTTATGTAAAGTTTTATATTGATGATTTTTTAACATTTCGTGAACCGTTGAGTGTAGAAGAAGGTGTGGATTATTTAAATGAATGCTTTGATTATTTTGTACCTCAGAAATGCTGGTGGTCTTCTCCACATATGATACGTTCTGTTTCAAGCAGTGTTAAAAAATTCTATCACTCAATGTATCTACATCACATTATCAGTAAAGAAGAATATGAATCCGTTAGACACACAATTAAATATTGCTTAGAGGACTGGATCCAGGATCTCATGGAGAGGAGATAATATGAGTTCAAGTTTTCCAAAAGATTTTTTATGGGGCGGTGCAACAGCTGACTTCCAGTATGAAGGTGGATTCAACGAAGGTGGAAGAGGTATTAACTCTCAGGATTTTGTAACGAGTGGATCTGTAAAACAGAAACGCCAGATTACATTACAATTACAAGATGGTTCGAGAGGAACTGTAAACTCACTGGAATCTTTTCCAGATGGTGCAGAAGCAAAGCTCTATGATGATGTATATTATCCATCACATAAGGCAGTGGATTTCTATCATCATTATCAGGAAGATATTGCTTTGATGGCGGAAATGGGCTTCAATATTTTCCGCTTTTCAATTTGCTGGTCTAGAATCTTTCCAACAGGAGTGGAAGAAAAACCAAATGAAGAAGGTTTGCAATTCTATGATGCGGTAATAGATGAATGTAGAAAATATAATATTGAGCCATTAATTACGATCTGTCACGATGAAATGCCAGATTATCTTGCGAGAAACTATGATGGATGGAACAGTCGTGTTTTAATTGATGCGTATGTGAAATATGCGACAACATTATTTGAAAGATATCGTGGCAAGTGTAAATACTGGCTGACATTTAATGAATTGAATGCAATTCATGGATATGCAAAGCTTGGCATTCATAAAGAAACACCACAGACATTCTATCAGTGTCAGCATCATATGTTTGTGGCAAGCAGTAAAGCAATCAAGATTGGTCATGAAATGATGCCAGATGCAATGTTTGGGGCAATGATTGCAATGAGTGAGATGTATCCTGCAACATGCAAAGCTGAAGATGTATTTGCGTGCTATGAGCATCGTAGAATGAATTATTTCTTCATTGATGTTATGGCAAGAGGAAAATATCCAAACTACGCACAGAAGATCTTTGATGAGAAAAATGTACATTTGCATATGGAAGATGAAGATCTAGAACTGATCAAAGAATATCCATTAGACTTTGTGTCATTCTCATACTATCGTTCTAGTACGATTACCGCAGATCACTTTACGACAATGGACCCAATGGGAATTATGGGTGGGGAAGGAAATCCGTATTTACCATCTACACCTTGGGGATGGCCAATTGATCCGCTTGGATTGCGTTATTGTTTGAATGAATTGTATGACCGTTATCAAAAGCCATTGTTTGTGATTGAAAATGGGTTGGGTGAAATTGACCTTTTTGAAGATGGAACAGTGCATGATTCTTATCGTATCGAATATTTATCCAAACATTTTCAGGCAATGAAAGATGCCATCAATATTGATCATGTTCCATGTTTTGGCTATACGATGTGGGGACCATTGGATCTTGTTTCATTGAGTACAGGTGAAATGAAGAAGAGATATGGTTTTGTATATGTGGATATGGATGATGAAGGAAATGGAACATTGAAGAGAGTGAAGAAAGACTCCTTTGCATGGATGAAGAAAGTGATTGCATCCAATGGTGAAGATCTCACATATTGAAAAGTTCTTTCATATATATGATAAAAAAAACATAGAAAGATGAAAAACCATCTTTCTATGTTTTTGTATACGGTATAAACTTTTAAGTAATTTAAGGAGGATTCTCGGCTTTTTTGAGATACATATCATATGACAAATCAATGGTTAAATCATGCGGTATTTTATGAAATTTACCCACAGTCTTTTTGCGATTCTAATGGAGATGGGATTGGAGATATCCAGGGGATTATTTCTAAATTAGATTACATTGAAGAACTTGGATGTAATGCAATCTGGATGAATCCTTGTTTTGATTCTCCATTTGTAGATGCAGGGTATGATGTTAGAGATTATTACAAAGTTGCACCTAGATATGGTACAAATGAAGATTTGAAGCAGTTATTCATAGAAGCACATCAAAGAAATATGCATGTGATTCTAGATCTTGTTCCAGGACATACATCGATTGAAAGTGACTGGTTCAAACAATCATGCAAGGCGGAAAAGAATGCATATACAGATCGTTATATCTGGTCTGATACTGTATGGAATGCACCTGTTGGTGTTGGAAGCATTACAGGATGGTATCGTGGAGGATATGATCGTGATGGTGCAGCTGCATTGAATTTCTTTACAGCACAGCCTGCATTGAATTATGGATTTTACAAGAAAGATGAAGGACAAGACTGGCAGCAGGATATGAATGATGCAGGGCCACTTGCAACACGTGATGAAATCAAAAACATCATGCGTTTCTGGTGTGGACTTGGATGCGATGGATTTAGAGTGGATATGGCTGGCAGCCTTGTAAAAAATGATCCAGATAAAGCTGGAACCATTGCATTATGGAAAGATGTGTCTGGATTCTTGAAGAAGGAATTTCCAGAAGCAGTTATGGTTTCTGAATGGGGTGAACCTGATAAAGCATTAGAAGCAGGATTTGACATGGACTTCCTTTTGCATTTTGGTCCATCACATTATCCAGATTTATTTAGAACAGAACATCCATTCTTTTCGCATCTGGCACAAGGAAATCTAGATGCATTCTGGAATATTTACCAGCAGAATTATGAAAAGGCTGTAAAGAATGGTGGTTTGATCTGTATCCCTAGTGGAAACCATGATATGGATCGTATGGCTAGAACATTAGACAAAGAAGAAAGCAAGATTGCCTTTGCATTCTTATTATCTATGCCAGGAGCTCCATTTATCTATTATG
Source organism: Bulleidia sp. HCP3S3_C9 (assembly GCF_052064035.1). Lineage (NCBI taxonomy): Bacteria > Bacillati > Bacillota > Erysipelotrichia > Erysipelotrichales > Erysipelotrichaceae > Bulleidia > Bulleidia sp. HCP3S3_C9. Next base: position 13,294 of record NZ_JBQHWJ010000025.1, read on the forward strand.
GAGATGAAATTGGCATGCGTTATGTAGATATACCACATTCCATTGAAGGTGGATATTACCGTACAGGCTCTAGAAGTCCAATGCAGTGGGATACAAGTACAAATGCTGGCTTCTCTAGTGCTAGAAAAGAAGATTTGTATATCATGCAGGATGAAGAAGGCATGAAAACAATTAACGTTGCAAGTGAAGAAGCTGATGAAAATTCTTTGCTTCATGAAGTACAGGATCTCATTGAAATTCGAAAAGAACATTCTGCTTTAGGAAATTGTGCATCTTTCAAGCTTGTACAAAATGGATATCCATTGATTTATGAAAGAGAAAGTGAAGATGAGAAGATTCTAGTTATATTGAATCCAGGTGATCAGGATCAGAAAGTTGATGTTGATCTGAATGGAGAAGTAATTTATTCCTATAATGGCAACAGCATTCATGAAAATGTTGTCAGTTCTAGAAGTGCATTCTTTATTCGAAAATAAAGAAAGGTGAGAAATCATCTTTCTTTTTTTTAGGGGTTGCAATAAAATTGTATACGTATTTAGGAGGAATTTTTCAAGATGGTAGAATGGAAAAATCTTGATGAGCTAAATTCTTTTAAAGAATTAGAAGCTTGCGAAAAAGTAGATTTGAAAACAGTCATGAGTGGAAATGAAGGTGCAGAAAGAGTAAAGACTTATTCTTGTGCAATGGCTGAAGGACTTACTTATAATTATGCCGCAAAAGCAGTTGATGCTAAAGTTTTAGAAGCAATCAAGAAACTTGCTGAAGAAGCACAGCTGAGTGAAAAGTTTGAAGCTCTCTACAATGGTGAGATGGTAAATACAGGTGAAAAGAGACTTGTATTACATCAGCTATGTAGAGGTCAGTTAGGTGAAGATGTCATTGCTGATGGCGTTAACAAGAGAGAATTCTATGTAAAGCAGCAGAAAAGAATTGCTGAATTTGCTGAAAAGGTTCATAACGGAACAATTACAAACGCAGCTGGTGAAAAGTTCACAACAGTTGTACAGATTGGTATCGGTGGATCTGATCTAGGTCCTCGTGCGATTTACATTGCACTTGAAAACTGGGCTAGAAAGAACAACACATTAAAGATGGAAGCTAAGTTCATCTCTAACGTAGATCCAGATGATGCTGCAGCTGTTCTCAACAGCATTGATGTTGCGCATTCCTTATTCGTTCTTGTTTCTAAGTCTGGTACAACACTTGAAACATTAACAAATGAAGCTTTTGTTAAGGATGCATTAAAGAATGTTGGTCTTGATCCAGCAAACCATATGGTTGCAGTTACATCTGAAACTTCTCCACTTGCTAAGAATGAAGGCTATTTAGATGCTTTCTATATGGATAACTACATTGGTGGTCGTTATTCTTCCTCTTCTGCTGTTGGATGTGCAGTATTGTCTCTTGCATTTGGTCCAAAGGTATTTGCTGATTTTCTGGATGGTGCAGCTGCAGAAGATAAACTTGCATGTGAAAAGGATGTTATGAAGAATGCAGCAATGCTTGATGCATTGATTGGTGTATATGAAAGAAATGTTCTTGGATATGAAAATACTGCTGTACTTCCATATTCTCAGGCATTATCTCGTTTCCCTGCACACTTACAGCAATTGGATATGGAATCTAATGGCAAGTCTGTGAACCGTTTTGCTGAACCTGTAAATTATCCTACAGGACCAGTGATCTTTGGTGAACCTGGTACAAATGGTCAGCACTCTTTCTATCAGTTACTCCACCAGGGTAAGACAATTATCCCTCTACAGTTTATTGGATATAGAAATTCTCAGATTGGTACAGATGTAGTGATTGAAGGTTCTACTTCTCAACAGAAGCTATGTGCAAATGTTGCTGCACAGATTGTAGCATTTGCCTGTGGTAAAGATGATGAAAATCCAAACAAGAAGTTTGACGGAGGAAGACCATCATCTATCATCATTGGTGATAAATTAACACCTGCTAGCTTAGGTGCATTACTTGCTCACTTTGAAAACAAGGTAATGTTCCAGGGCTTTGCATGGAATGTGAACAGCTTTGATCAGGAAGGCGTACAGCTTGGCAAGGTACTTGCTAAGAAAGTACTTGCACATGAAACAGATGGTGCATTAGCTGTATATTCTGATTTATTGAATATCTAATGATTGAGCACTTCAAATTGAAGTGCTTTTTTTCGTATAATGAAAGCATGAAAATATTATTTTTAGATATTGATGGTACTGTTTTATCTCACACAACAAATACAATTCCTTCTTCTGCATTAAAAGCAATCAATACAGTTAGAAAACAAGGAATCAAAGTATTTGGCTGTACAGGTAGACATACTTTAGAATTAGAAAAACTGCCTTTAGAGCATTTAAAAGTAGATGGCTGGATCACAATGAATGGAGCATATAACTATACAGAATCTTGTGTGATTAGTTCTTATCCAATTGAAAAGCAGGATATTCATGCATTGTATGATTTCTTAAAGGAAGAACTATTTCCTGTACAATTTTTAGAAGCAAAGTATATGTATATGAATATGCATTCTTCTCTTGTTGAAAAAAGTCTGGAAAAGATTCATTCTAAGCAAGATCCAATTGCACCACTTGAAAGAATTCTTGAAAATAATATCTATATGTTTATTCCATGGGTCGAACAGGAAATCTATGATCAGATTTCTTTTGAAAATGTGAAAGAAGTTCGCTGGAATGCATATGCGGTAGATTGTTTTCATAAGGAATGTGGGAAGAAACATGGCATTACAGATGTACTCAATTATTATGGTATTTCAAAGGAAGACAGCTGCAGTGTTGGAGATGGTGAAAATGATATTTCTATGTTTGAAGCGTGTGGAAAAAACGTAGCAATGGGAAATGCTGTAGATTCTTTAAAACAGCGAGCTGACTATATTACAAGTGATATTGATGCAGGTGGATTAGAAGAAGCAATAAAATTTCTTGTAAAATGAAATTTTATTTCGGAATATATTTAGTAGAATATAAGTAAGTTTTTTAAGAGGTAGAATTTATGTTAGAAGAAATAAAAGTTGTCATTGCGGACATTGATATGACGTTGACCGCAAAGGGCGGAGAATTACCAGAAATCACAAAGGAAGCATTTGAAATCCTGCACCGCAATGATGTTAGAATCGGTTTAGGAACAGGAAGAGAAATCAATCAGACTTTAAGAAAAATGGGTAAGAAATGGGGCTTATCTTTTGAATTTGATTTTGTTGTGGGAATGAATGGTGGTATGATTCTGGATCATAGAAATGATAATTACTGGCAGACAGACTACCTGACAACAGAGGAAATGAAGAATATTCTTTACTATATGGAACCGTTGATTGATAAATACAAAGTTGCGGTGAACTGTGAAGGAAATGAGAATCATAATGCGATGAATATTTCTGGAGAGTTACTGGAATCTTCTAGAAGACATGGTTTTGACTTTGTTGATTGTACAGGAGATATTGAACGTGTCTGTGAAAGACCAACATTCAAGTTCCTGTTCCGTGGTGAAGCGGAAAATGAAGCTGAACTGAGAGAATATTTCTTGAAGAAATTTTCTGATAATTATCAGATCATCAGTACATTCCCTGGTACTGTAGAAGTTATGCATAAAGGCATTGATAAAGGTTCAGGATTGAAGAAATATGTTTCCTGGGAAAATATTGATTTGAAAGATGTTATTGCATTTGGTGATAATGAAAATGACAATACAATGTTGATGGATGCTGGATGGGGCGTTTGTCTTGTGGATGGTTCAGATGGTACAAAGAAGTGTGCAGATGACATCACAGAATATGATTGCGAAAGTGGTGGTGTTGGTCACTATCTGTTTGATCATTACATAACACCTAAGAATCTGAAGTGAAAAGATTGGGAAAACCAGTCTTTTTTTATGAGAATAAAATAGTTGAATATATGAACAAAATCGATTAGAATCTTGTCATAGAGAACGAATATGAAAAATGAAATCAATGAAAAAGTATTAACATCCTGGTTGAATATGACAACCGCTATTAATAACGATAAAATGACATCTTCTTTGCCATTTAATGAAGCAATGGTTTGTAGATATTTATATCAGCATGCAAGTGAACATGTGATTGCTTCACAGTTATGTGAATGGCTTGGCATGCAGAAATCACAGATGAATCGTACGATTATGAATATGGAAAAGAAGAATCTGATTCATCGTGTTAGAAATGAAGAAGATCGTAGACAGATCTTTCTTGTATTGAATGATGAAATGATGGAAATCTATCGTAAACAGCATAAACATATCTTAAGAATCATCGATGCGATCTGTGATGAGTTGGGTGAAGAAAAGAGTAATGAGGTTGCTGGTTTGTTTGAACAGGTTGCCATGATTGCAAAAGAAGTGATTGACTGAAAGTGCAGATACACTTTTTTTCTTGCATTTCTTTCATTCCTTTGTACAATAGTACATGTCTTTTTGACCGAGAGTAGCGGCTACCTCTCGTTAACTAAAATAAGGAGATGAAATCAATGAACACAAAAACATTTGCAAAAGTTTCGATGATTGCGGCAGTATATACTGTCTTGACACTTGTGTTAGCACCTATTTCTTACGGTAACTTACAGATTCGAGTATCTGAAGCATTAACAATGCTTCCACTCATCTATCAGCCAAGTATTTATGGTGTAACTCTTGGATGCTTCTTGAGCAACTTGATTGGAGCAATGAGTGGAGTAAATCCTACAGGCTATATCGATGCCGTTGTTGGTACTGCAGCAACATTCTTTGCGGCATACTGTACTTGGAAGCTAAGAGATAAGAAAGTTGGAAAATATCCACTATTCGCAATCTTAATGCCAGTGATCTGGAACTTCTTCTTTGTAGGAGCAGAACTTGGCTGCTTGTTTATGCCGGAAAACTTCCTTCTTGGAACAGTGATCAATGGCGCATGGGTTGCACTTGGTGAAGTCATTGCGGTGATTCTTGGTGTGATCTTAACGAATGTATTAGATAAAACAAAAATCTTTAAAGACTAAATAAAAACAAAGATTCGTATACTAGCCGTAATACGAATCTTTATTTTTGTGATAAGACATATTCTGTATGTATTTTATATACGATACATTGAATGACATGTTCCATGAGTTTCTGCTCTTGATTGGTGGAAATGAATGCATGCTCTGTTTCATTCAGAGAGAATAGATCATTGAGTGAATCTTCAAATAAAGAAATAAATAAATCATATGCCTGTTCTACAGATGAATATTTCATATGTGCATGGATTTCAATCAATTGAGAAATCTGAGACATGGAATAACAGCGTTTTAATATTGTTACAACCATGAAATAGGCAATATGTTGTTTTGTGTAATGTTTCTTGATTGGTGGAGCAACAATGGATGTTTTAACATAATTGTTGATCATTGCTTTTGTAATGAATTTTTCATCAGAAAAATATGTACTTTCTAAATTGCTTTGCAAGTACGTGATAACCTGATCCATATATAAGTCTAACGATGGCAGTTCATTCCATCTTGGAAATTGAAATCTATTCATGAAAATAATGTAACATAAAAATAATTATTTTACAATCTAGAAATTAATACTAGATGTATTGACATATCATATTAGATAGATTACTCTTATGATGATAAGAGGAGCGATTATGATAAGCATTGTTTCAGATACATCTACATTATATTCCATTTCCGAAGGACAAGAAATCGGATTATCCATTGTGCCTTTAAATATTACAGTTGATGATCAGTCTTATAAAGACTTTGAAGACATCACAGACCACCAGTTATTAAAAATGATTGAAGAAAAGAAGGTTCCTAGAACTTCTCAGCCATCTCTTGGTGAAAAAATTGATATTTATAATGAACTTTTAAAGAAGAGTGAAGTCATTGATATTACAATGGCATCTGGTTTATCAGGAACATACCAGACAGCGTTGCTTGCGAAAAATGCATGTGATGATCCTGAAAGAGTAACTGTGATTGACAGTATGACACTGTGCGGACCACATCGTGCACTTGTTGATCTTGCATTGGAAATGAGTGCAATGGGTAAGAGTGCAGCTGAAATTACACAACAGATTGAGAATATGAAGCGTCATGAAATCTCATTCTTGATTCCAATTGATTTTGAATTCCTTGTACGTGGAGGCAGACTCAATGGTATGGCTGGTGTATTAGGCGGTTTATTAAAACTGATGGCAGTCATGAAAAAGGGTGAAGAAGGCAGAGGCTTAGATAAATTTGCGGTTTGTAGAACAACACGTAAAGTTGGTCATGATATCACAGAAGAAATGAAGAGAGAAGGAATTGATAATTCTTATACATTCTATATTTCTCATGCGGCCAATGAATTGTTAGCATTAAAGATGAAGGAAAAAATTGCTGAAGAATTCCCGGATGCAACAATTCATATCTATCCATTGTCTCCATCATTTATCACACAGGGTGGACCTGGATGTGTAGCAATTCAGGCAATTAAACTTTAGGATCTTACAGAAAGATCCTTTTTTGTAAAAAAACAGCTCTTTTTAAGAGCTGCAGAAGACTTTATGTGGGGCGGAGCACATTACCTGTTATGATCCGTATAAAGTCATATCAGGTATTAATATAGTTTGATAGGAAGCTCTTGGGAATTGATGAGCTTCTTTTTTTGTAGAACTGGGAGTAAAAGGTTTAATACTACAACAAGCAATACAATTTCAATTGGCAGTAGAATTGTATTTTTTATTAAACTCTTTGTTGCGTAAACAATATATGCATTTCCATAAAGCATGCTTGACCATAAGGAACCAATTGCTACATTAACAAGATAATTGTTGATTGTTTTTGCGATTGCAATTCTAGTAATTGTGATCTTTTTCTGGTATAGACATAAAGAATAAATCAGAGAACCTAGCATTGCAGTTAATGTATAGCCTGGAAAATATGCACCATCTGGATACAGGATAAAGCTGAGATTATCCGTCACAAATGCAGATACCATCCCGGCAGCAGGGCCGACAATTGTACTTTCTAATGCAACAACAATGTATGTCACTGTAATTCTTAGATTTTCACTGACTGGAATACGAATAGAACCAACTGCAATCTTTAGTGCAATCATACATGCAATGATTGCCAGGTACTTCACGCTTTTTAATTTTTTTGCTGAAGAGAGCCAATACTCTTTTGAAAACATAAAAACACCTTCCTTTCTCACTCCATTTTGAGAAAATGTGAAGATGTTTCTTTCTCGCAATGGGTAACGATACATGACCGCAAGCATATGCTTTTCGTCCATAAGAGCCCCACTCTTATAGCACTTAACGCCATCTATCACAAAAAGAGTAACATTTCATGATAGAATATTCAAGATGAAAATATTAACAGTTACATTAGAGAACAGAAATCTTTTAAAAGATTACATTGATCTTGGGGTCAATGAAGTTGTATTAGCAAGTGCAGGCAATACATTTTCTGCGCTGCATGAATTTACAGGCGAAGAAATCAAGGAGATCGTTGAAGAATGCCATATGCATCATATGACTGTTACAGTGTTAATGAATCGCTTGTATAGTGAAAAAGATATTTATGCCGCACAGAAGGAAATGGAAGAAATTCTTCATTTAGGTGTTGATGGCTTGATGTTTGCGGATCCTGGCTTATTAAAGTATGCAAAAGAAAAACATCTTGAATCTTATTTGACATATCGTCCAGAAACATTGATGACATGTAATGAAGATGCTTTGTTCTGGAAGGAACAGGGGCTTCGATCTGTTGTTATTCCTTGTTTGCTGACAAAAGACGAAGTGATGGATATCGCAAAATATACGCCAGATACAACCGTGATCATTCATGGTTCAACATTGATGTCTGTATCTAAAAGAAAGCTTTTAAGTGCATATAAACAAGTGAATCAGAAAGATTTTGATGTGCATTCTAAAACGCTTTCTCTTAAGGAAAAGCAAAGAGAAGCATATATGCCAGCATATGAAAATGCAGTAGCGATGATGATCTATACGGATTACATTCAAGAATCTTTTGATGAAATGCATGCATTTATGGATGCACAGGTGACATATTTTGAAATTGATACACCATTTATGAGTGAAGAAGCAGTGATTGATGCAATCAGGATCTATCGCATGTTACTAGACGAGAAAGATGCATCTCGTGAAATACAGGCATATAGAGACAAGTATCAGGACAAAGAATTATCGGATGGATATTATGGACAGAAGACAGTTAAGTAATCGATTTCATAAGCCAGAATTATTAGCTCCTGCTGGTGATTTGAAGCGTGCGAAAACCGCAATTTTATATGGAGCTGATGCTGTATATTTGGGTGGACAGTTTTTTTCACTGCGTTCTCGTGCATCAAACTTTACATTAGAAGATATTCAGGAAGCATGTGTATTCGCAAAAGAGCATGGTGCTAGAATCCATGTTACATGTAATATTATTCCTCACAATGAAGATTTTGAAGGATTAGAAGAATATTTGAAGAAACTGGAAGAGTTTGGTGTTACAGCGATTATTGTCGCTTCTCCTTCCATTATGAAGCTTGCTAGAAAGGTTGCGCCTAAGCTTGAAGTTCACTGCTCTACACAGATGTCTATTACAAACGTTGAAACGGCAATCTTTATGCATGATGTATTTGGGATTGATCGCGCAGTTCTTGCGAGAGAATGCAATATGGAAGACATCTATGATATTACGGAAAAGTGTCCTGTGGAAACAGAAGCATTTATTCATGGCGGTATGTGTGTAAATTATTCTGGCAGATGTACATTGAGTAATCGTATGACATTGCGTGATGCTAACCGTGGTGGATGCGCGCAGTCTTGCAGATGGGCATATCATCTGTATGATGGAAAAAATGAAATCAGTAATGATGCATTATTTACAATGGGTTCTAAGGATCTTTTTACAGCGGATTATATGTATGACCTGATGAATGCTGGCGTTTCTTCCTTGAAGATTGAAGGTAGAATGAAAACGGAATACTATGTTGCGACAATTGTATCTGGATACCGTCATTTGATTGATGAAATCTATGAGAATCAAGGTCCATTATCGCAGGAAAGACTCGACTATCATAAAAAACAGATTCTCTATGGTGAAAATAGAGAAGTATGTTCAGGATTCTATGCTGGCAATGCCAATGCTGATTCTTTGATTTATCATGAAACAAGCAATGCAGATGTGAATCATGACTTCTTAGGTACTGTTGTTGGAATTGATGGAACACATGTAACGATTGAAACAAGAAATAAATTCAATACAGGGGAAACATTAGAAATCTTATCTCCATACAATACTGTTCGTCAGTTTCATGTAAATTCCATTCTAAATGCAAAAAATGAAGTGATTGAAACAGCCAATCAGCCGATGACACGTGTACAGATTGATATTCCATTTGAAGTACATGAAAAAGATATTCTCAGGAGATCAAGATGATCATTGAAGGAAATGTGAGTGTAAAGGCAGCAGTACTTGGAAATAAGAGAAGTGTTGAAAGAGTTATTGTGGATGAAAAGAAACATGATAAAGATACTTCCTGGATCCTGCATCGCTGTGAAGAAAAGAATATTCCCGTTGTTCATAGAACACGTGAAGAAATTGATGCATTAGCAAGTGGAAAAACACATGGTGGTTTGATTGCAGAATGTGGAAATCGTCAATATCAGGATATTTCTGCATGCTTGAATGAAAATCCTTTTCTTTGTGTACTGGAAGGGGTAGAAGACCCGTTTAACCTTGGCTATGTCATTCGTACATTGTACAGTGCAGGATGTTCTGGTTTGATTATAAGAAATCGTGACTGGTCAAATGTTGAAAGTACGATTATGAAATCTTCTGCAGGTGCGAGTGAATATCTGAATATTGTTGTGAGTGATGATATTCCTTCATTAATCAAAGATGTGAAGAAACATGGTGTGAAATGCTTTGCGGCAATGAGAAAAGATGCAATTTCCTGTTTTGATGCAGATTATACAGGTCCTTCACTCATTGCGATTGGTGGAGAAATGCGAGGTCTATCAAAAGGTGTACTGGAACAGATGAATCAGAATATTTATATTCCATATGCCAATGATTTCCATATGGCATTAAATGCTTCTAGTGCAACTGCAGTGCTTGCTTTTGAAGTATTACGCATGAGAAACAATTGTATTTGATTCAAAAACAAACAGGAATGAAAGATTTTCAATCCTGTTTGTTTAAACTTTTTCTATGAAAGCGTTTTTAAATGCATTTTTTCACTTGATTAGTTTTTCATAACTGATAAGATTATCACGGACGCAAAATGGAGGGCTTATGAAAGAATCATTTTATTTTCATGATGACACTGTCATCCTAAACTATTCAAAGCAGTACGTTACAAGTAAACATGGTATTATTCATACGGATGTGTTTGATGCATTTCTAGATGGATTTTTAGTTTATCTGGAAAAAAATCATTATGATCTTTATAAATATCTTGAAAAAGATGGTTTGAAGAATCATGAACGTATCAAAAAAGAAATCAAATTCGTTTTAACAGCTTTACTTGTTGAAGCTCCATCTGAAATTCATGATGAATACATAAATTTCCCAACAATTTTTGAAGACATTATTGAACAGGGATATTCCTACTGGAGAAGTTTACAGAGATATTCCGTTCTTTATACAACAAATGAATCTGGCTTTTCTGATCAGTCATTCTTAGCAGCAGATGCAAAGGTTAATGAACGTATCAGAGAACTTTATAGAAGCTTACAGGAAAGAATCCAGGGTGAAAATAGAGTTTACCGTCAGTTACAGGCTGGCACAAATGCGGCAATGTTATTGAGCTACTATGAACCAGAATTACCTGCAGGATATGAAAAGTTATCTCATATTCCATATGTTGCAAAGATTAGTTTAAGAACACCATTGATCCTGCATCCAAAGTTCAACAAGAGAACAAACAAGTTTACAGATGCTACTGTAAATCCAATGGATGAATTTATTCCTGGTGATGAAGAATGGATCTGTTATCCAGCAATGGTTGGAACAATGCTGATTTATTGTTATTTCCATAGAAATTACATTTCTTCCTGTGTATCTATGGCTAACCTGTTTGAACTTGCAAGCAAGGAAGATACAAAGAATAGAAAACCTGATGCAATTATGTTATTTGGTAATCCTGATGGAAAGAAAGATACAACATTCTATCATGATGAAGTCAATGATATCTGGATTGGCAAGAACTCTGCTGCTCCTGAAATTGACTACTTCGGCTATACAAAGAAATCTGTTCTTACATTGCATAACTTAGCAATGATGAAGAAGGGATGGCTGCCAATCCATGGTGCTATGGTCAATATCTATTTGAAGGATGGTACAAAGAAGGGCTTAATGTTTATGGGTGACTCTGGTGCTGGTAAGTCAGAAACACTGGAAGCATTGTCTACTTTGGCATCTGATATGATCGATCATCAGGAAACTGTATTTGATGATATGGGTACTTTGCATCTTGATGCTAATGGCAAGATCCGTGGCCAGGGTACTGAAATTGGTGCGTTCGTAAGACTGGATGACCTGGATAAGGGTACAGCATACAAGGATATGGACCGTTCTATCTTCTTCAACCCTGAAAAGAGCAATGCACGTGTTGTTATCCCAGCTGCACCTCATTCTGTAGTTACAACAGAACATCCAGTAGATATCTTCCTATATGCAAATAACTACACAGATAAGCGTGGTATGCATTTCTTCAAGACAAGAGAGGAAGCTGAACCAGTATTTGTGGAAGGTAAGAGATTTGCATTAGGAACAACACAGGAATCTGGTCTTTCTACAACATTCTTTGCGAACCCATTTGGACCAATGCAAAGACAGGAAGAATGCCAGGTATTGATTGATAAGATGTTTGATGCTTTATTTGATCAGGATATTCCTGTTGGTGAAGTATATACATGTCTTGGTCTTCCTAATAAGGGAAACCACGGTATTGACGAAGGTGCTGCTGCACTGTTAGATTTCGTTAAGAACGGTAAGAAAGATATTTAAGGTACTAGCTTTGCTAGTATCTTTTTTTAGGGTGTTGTACAATAGTCACATGGAAACAATTACATCATTACAAAACAGCAAAGTAAAAAAATGGACAGCTTTGCATAAGAAAAAAGAAAGAGATCTGACAGGATTATTTTTGATTGAAGGAGAGCATCTGATTCAGGAAGCTTTGAAAGAAGGAATCGTTGAAACGATTATTACAGATACATCTTCTCCATTTGATTTTGAACATACAGTATTGGTAACGGACAGTATTATGAAGAAACTGTCTGAAAATGTATCACAGGTTCACTTGATTGCGGTTTGTCATAAACTTGATCAGCAGGTAAAAGACATGAAAAGAGTTATCTTGTTAGATGGCGTGCAGGATCCTGGAAATCTGGGTACATTGATTCGTACAGCAGTATCATTCAGCTTTGACTGCGTCTATGTGAGTGAAGAAACTGTGGATCTTTACAATGACAAGACAATACGTTCTACGCAAGGGGCATTATTTCATATTCCAGTGATTCGCTGTAATTTGAATGATGTTGTAAAAGAGCTTCAGCATGATCACTTTACGATCGTTGCGACTTCTTTAGAACAGTCAAAAACAATTTCTGAAATCAAACCAGTATCACGTATGGGCTTTATATTTGGTAATGAAGGACAGGGCGTTTCTAAGCAGCTGCAAGAAGCAGCAAATGAAAGATTGCGTATTGAAATGCATGGATTTGAATCATTAAATGTTGCGGTAGCTGGTGGTATTGTCATGTATGAATATCGAGGAAAATAAACTACAAGAAGAAAACCAATCTGAGAAGATTGGTTTTTTGTGTGGAATCAGTCTAAATGATTTGTCTGCTTATAGATACCAATTAAAGCATTTTGTAATATTTCAGAAAGAGATAATTGATTTTTGGAAGCAAATGTATCGAGCCAGGAAGGAATCGTACAATTCTTTCTGACTGCTTTTTGACTGTATTTTTCAGCATATGTACCTACATCTAATGGAACTAGTGTTACGACACCATTTTCATATTCATCAGCTTTAATGGATTTGTAATCAGATGGTTCTGGAAGAGGATTTCCATCTTCCAGTTCACCTAGTATCCATCCACATCCTGCATCATTTAACATAAATAGAAGCTCAGAAAGTGTATCTCCTTCAGTAACACATCCTTTTAAATCAGGAAAAATCGCAGTATATCCACCTTCATCATTTGGGTATACACATGCTGGATATATAAATCTAAGTTCATTTTGTTTTTTGTTTTTCATAACTGTCTCACTTTATTTTAGCCCTGCTTGTTTTAAAATGGAATTTGCTGTTTTCAAGGCAAGATCATCTCTATGCATTGGAATTGTAATTTTGCCTTTTTTGTTTTTGTGTTTGTATTGATAGTGGGATCCTTTGATATCTATTAAAAACCATCCATCTTTTAATAATATCTTTTCTAATTCTTTGAATTTCATTTTCCTTTCTTCATGCATAAAATACACATTATACACACTAAAAGCAATACAATTATATTGTTTTTCATAATTAACCATCAGATTCACTATTGAGCAAAAATAGGAAAAGCAGCATTCAAAGCATTCGTAATCTGTCTGCGGGTCATTGGATGAGATTTAAAAATATATTTG
>NZ_JBQHWJ010000026.1:0-26702 GCF_052064035.1 Bulleidia sp. HCP3S3_C9
TCCAGCTGAGAAAAATAAAACATTCTGAAAGAGTAAAATCAACTGGAAGTTGGTGAAATAGTAAATTCTATTCTGTGTATACGAAAGTGGAATTTAACTTTTCAGTTCAGCGTCATCAAAAAACATAATCGAATTAGAATATTTTCTTCAAAAATTTTATCGGCTAACATACAATCGTGTGGTTGTAGATTAGCCGATCCTTTTATTGCACAAATCATTTCAATCCCATAACAGTAGAAGCTACTGCCTGCAAAGTTTTTGTATTCATCTTTACTTTTTCTTGATGCATTTTGCCATAATCTTTTCCATGTCTTCATAGTCACACATAAAAGATTTTTTGCTGGCTATTAACATTTCTTCTTTTGATGCTTTTTCAAAATAGATTAAATACCCATTTTTCAATGCTAGAGAACGAATAAATTCTCTTTGACTGTGTCCATTTCCTTCTCTAAACGGATGCAGCGCATTGATTTCAGAGAAATAATACGCTAACCGTTTAGTGAACATATACTCTTCCAGTCCTGCTAAATAATATTCTTCCTTAAGTTTCGAAAAAATTGCATCAGCCTGGCTCGAAATAAATCTGACATTACAAAACGTATTCCCTTTCGCAATGTCTACTGTTCTTATTTTTCCTGCCCAATCGTACACATCTTGAAAAATATAAGCATGAATAGCCTGCAAATGTTTGAGATCAAATTTTCATTCTATTGGTTTATCAATCAATTCCAATAATCTAAGCATTGTCAGCTTCCGTTCAAATATTTGAAGCTTATTAGGATCTCTTATATCAAGCTTATTGACTAGTACATCTGAATCAGGATAACAATATTTTGTATCCGACATATTATAGCTCGCTTAAAATTTTAGCTCGTGCTTCATCAATACTCATCTTACCGTTCTTAATCTCCTGCAGCATGCTAAAATCACTGTCACTCAACTTTAGACCTTCCATCTTTAAAGTTGCGGCTACTTCATTTACTTTTTCTTCATCCGTATATGATGACTTTGTCAGCTTAACTGAAAAAGGGATTCCTTCCTGTATGATCAACTGATTCAGTGCCATATTGATATACGTAGACATATTAAGACCAAGTTTTTCTAAAATGTTTGTTGCGTTTTCTTTTACACTCTCAGGTGTTCTCGCTTGAACAATTCCCATATTTTCCATAAAAGAACCTCTCTTTTGTGTATTTATCATATGACATTGTCAATACATCATCAATTATTGTCATTTTCAAAAAGACAAAAAAGCATTGCTGCAATAACAGTTTCATCCAAAGATACTTCGACACCACCATAAGACATCTTATTACTTTTATGATGCAAAATCTAAAATAAGAATGTAGATTATTTAACAGTTTAACATTAATTGCTTTCAAGTTAAATTTTGTTGTTTCACCAGAGACAACTAAATTTTTTGTATCAAAAAGATCACTTTACAGTGACCTTAGATTTCATCATTTTCAATTTTGATACTAGCTTCTTTTAATGTCGTACAAACTGCAGCTACCATTTCTCTAATCTCATCTGTTGGCTGAACTAGATCCGGAACCATGATTGTTCTAGCACCGGAAGAAACACCTGCATTCACACCATTGAAGGCATCTTCAAATACATAACAGTCTTCAATTGGAACACCAATACGTTCTGCAGCAAGCAAGAAAATATCTGGTGCAGGTTTACCATGTTCAACTTCCTGTCCACTCACAACCGCATCAAAATACTGTTCAACGTGTGCATTCTTTAGATTCGTTTCAATCATTTCTTTTCCGCTGGAAGAAGCAACTGCCATCTTCACACCATGCTTTTGAAACATATCTAAAATATCCAAAAGACCTTCTTTCATATCTAGATGTTTCTTCTCATCATCCGCAACACCTTGTCTAACACGCGCTCTAATATCAGAACCATCTTCTACATGATAATATTTCTGAATAATATCCAGCATGTGTTGTCCACTGGAGCCACAAATTTCCTTTTTAAATTCTTCTGGCAATTCAATTCCTAGTTTATCTGCTTCTTTTTTCCAGTTTGCCTGCCATACTTTTTCTGTATCAAACATCAAACCATCGTGATCGAAAATCGCACCTTTCAACATATCATCCTGTCTCCTTAATGTTTTAATCTTACCATAATTTTACTTTTCCTTGTCTTGTTTGCAAGATTAGTAAGTAATAGAATAATTATATGAATGTTAGAAAAGGAGCACACAATTATGCTTAGAGTAGGAATGCTTACAAGTGGTGGAGATTGTCAGGCATTAAATGCAACGATGCGCGGTGTCTATAAAGCTGTTACAAATAATGCGAAAGAACCTGTTGAATTCTATGGTTTTGAAGATGGTTACAAAGGGCTAATGTATGGAAAATTCAGGCTTCTCAACGATGATGATTTCTCTAATATTTTAACAGTTGGGGGTACGATTCTTGGAACGTCTAGAGTTCCATTCAAACAGATTCACGAACCAGATGCCAATGGTCTTGATAAAGTTGCCGCAATGAAAGAAACATATCATAAGCTGCAGTTAAACTGCTTAGTTATGCTTGGTGGAAATGGTTCTACAAAAACAGCGAATCTATTAAGTGAAGAAGGTTTAAATGTCATCACACTACCTAAGACAATTGATAATGATACATGGGGAACAGATATGACATTTGGTTTCCAGTCTGCAGTAGATATTGCAACGAGATGTATTGACGAAATTCATACAACAGCTAACTCTCATGGACGTGTATTTATTGTTGAAATCATGGGTCATAAAGTTGGATGGCTTCCACTCAATGCTGGTATTGCGGGAGGAGCAGATATTATTCTGTTGCCTGAAATTCCATATGATATCAATAAAGTCATTGAAGTCATTGAAGAAAGAGATAAACAAGGAAAACGTTTTACAATCATTGCGATGGCAGAAGGTGCAATTTCTAAAGAAGATGCTGCATTAAGCAAAAAAGAATACAAGAAAAAACTCATGAATTTTCCATTCCCTTCTCCTTCTTATGAACTCGCAGAACTCATCAAAACAAAAACAGGCAGAGAAGTAAGAGTCACAGTCCCAGGTCACGTACAGCGTGGTGGTGCTCCTGATCCATATGACCGTGTATTTGCATCCAGAGTAGGTGCAGTCGCTGGTATGTATGTATTAAAGAAGAAATATGGTGTCATGGTTGGATACAAGGATAGAGAAATGGTCGCAGTTCCTTTGAAAGAAGTTGCTGGAAAACTAAAAACAGTTGATCCGAACGCAAACATCATTAAAGAAGCAAAATCATTAGGTATCTCATTTGGAGATTAACTCAAAAAGGAGCACTGCTCCTTTTTATGTTATACATTTCTTTGAATGATTTCTGTTATCAATGGTACGATTTGTTTTTTTCTAGAAATCAGTTTTTCTATGAATGTGTGAGATGGAAAATCTTTTTTCAACCAGTTTGCTATTTTCCCTTCAAAATAGAAATAGGAACCATGATCCGCAACACTTGTAAATACAAGACAGACAAGATCACAGCTTTTATCCACAACATATTTCTTCAATTCATCTTCAATAGATTCATGAATGCTTTCCATCCATGCACAAGATGGGATCACAACCTGTGCAATAATAACCTGATATCCTTCCAGTTCAAATGATTTCATATCATCTTTCAGATATTCTGAAACAGATTTTGCTTCATGATTTGCATTCATAAACAGAATGGAATATGCAAGTTCATCAACATTCAAGCCAGATACTTTTTCTAAGTACTCCGCCATTCGAAAATCTTTTTCTGTTGTTGTAGGAGATTGAAAATTTAATGTATCTGAAATCATTGCACCTAATAATAAACCAGCGATGTTTTTGGGAATGTCCACTTGATTTTCGATATATAGACCTGTGATGATAGTTGCAGTACTGCCAACGATTTCATTACGAAACATAATTGGTTTTTTTGAATAGAAATCATAGATACGATGATGATCAACAACTTCTAGTACTTCTGCTTTTTCTATTGCAGGTACGGATTGAGAAAATTCGTTATGATCCACTAAAATCAAAGATTTATTCTGATATATCATCCATGGTCTTTTAAAATACAGGCAACAAGTTCTTTTGAAGCATTTACAACAGGATATGCACGATATCTTTTACGACTCATTCGTTTTGCAACATCTTCTAAGAATTCATCTTCTGAAAAGCACATTACATTTTGCTTCATGACATAAGAAATTTCAGGTGCAAAGAATAAATAACGAGAAGTATTCATCGCACCAATTCCACTCAAAATAATTGGACAATGATATTTTTTCGCAGTATCTATCACGCTATCTTCAATTGTATCTGCCCATACAACAATCAACATTCCCGCACCTTTTTCAATCAGTGCCTTTTGTGATTGTGCATCATCTCCAATAATAACAATACGATCACTCACTTCATAATTAGATATTTCATGCTTTGAAAAAGCAACAATACTGACTTTTCCATTCAGATGCATCTTTTCATCTTCATAAATAATCTTTCCATCAATTGTTTTAGAAAGATTTTCTAAATTCACTTTTTTCAACAAATCAATTCCAAAAGCAGTATCCCCTAATCCAACATCTGCCAGATCATTTCTTGTAATAATACCTGCGACATGATGATTTGCATCTACAACGCATACAAATGGCTGTTCATGTGCTTTCATTAATTGAAGTGTTTCAAAGATTGTCGCTGCTGGATTGACACAAATTGGATGCTTCAAGGAAAGATCACTCAGTTTTACACGTGCATCCTCAAGTAATACAGGTGCATCAAAACCAAAACGATTTAATAAATAATTTGTTTCACTATTACACTCTGATAGTCGACAGGCAATGGCATTGTAACCAAGCTTCCGTTTCAAATATGCATACGCAATAGAAGATACAATAGAATCTGTATCTGGGTGTCTGTGTCCACAAATATAAATCTTATCCATGAGCATTCTCCTAGTATTATTTCTTTTCTATACTATTGAATAATTTCTTTAAAACATCAAAATGATGTTCATTCATATAAGAAATTGCAAATGCAACTGTATTCCAGTTCATTCCAGATAACCATAGCATCTGTCTCAAACATGTTTCATCCAGCATCGAAGCATCCATACCTTCTACAAATCCACGATCTGCAGCTTTTTTTGCGATACCATAGATAACTTTTCCGAGCTTCTTCTGCTGCAATTCAGCAATGGTCGTATCTGGAGTAAAAGGGTATGTCTGATGTGCTTTGGGCAAAGCATGATTTAAGATTGTTTTATACGATGCATCATCTACATGTAAAATACCATCTTTGAGATAAAACATCTCCTTCAGCATTGTAGAATATGGCTGCATTGTTCCAGCAAGATAAACTTCCTGCTTCAATGATAAATGATCAATACATCTACCACACGAAATCACATACAAACCATCTTCTAATACATATTTCTTTTGCTTCACATCATAATATTCAAGATTCTTTAAAGGCGTATGCAGGATGATTTCTTTTTCTTCATCTGGCTGCAGTGATACTTTTATAAAATCAATGAGTTCATGATCACAGCGTACAATCTGGCTGGATGGAAGAGATGCATAGATCTGAATGATTTCTTTTCCTTCTACTTCACCTGTATTTTTTATTGTTACATGGATACATAAATGATCTTTTTCTTTTTCAATGAACATTGAACGATATTGAAAAGATGTATAGCTCAACCCATAGCCAAAAGGATATTGTGGTTTCACATGAAAGGAATCATAGTAGCGATATCCTGTAAAAATACATTCTCTATATTGGGTTTCATAAAGATCATTGTTAAACCACAGATACGATGGTACATCTTCTTCTCTTTTCGGCCACGTTTCAGCCAGTTTTCCACTTGGACATGTTTTCCCATATAAGATGGAAGCCGTAGCACTTCCACTTCTTGCTCCGGCAAGATATGTTAAAACAATTCCTTTAACATTCTTTTCAAATGGAAGCAGCACAACGGAACCACTCTGTAGTACCACAACAATCTCCTGATTGATAGAAACCAGCTTGTTTAATAAAGCAATCTGATTTTCAGGAAGACATAAATTCTTTCGGTCATACCCTTCTGATTCTTTTCCTTCCATCAAACCCATCACAAATATCACTTTATCATTTTCTTTTGCTTTTTCTAATGCAAGAGATTCTTTTCTCTCATCAATTTCATCCTTCTTGATAGAATATCCATCCACATAAGAAATATTGGAAGAACACTTCTTCAATGAAGAATACAGATTATCAATAATATCTGAATTAACAGAAGAACTGCCATTTCCTAAAGCTCTTGGATATTTTGCAAATCCACCAACAACTAAAATACGTTCTTCCTTTTTGAGTGGCAGAATCTGTTCTTCATTTTTTAATAATACAATCGATTCTTCAGCAGCTTTTTTGGCGAATGCAAGATGTTGATTGCGGTCAAATGGCTGTTTTGTGTAGTTGCCACATCGCAAAGCAAGCAGTCTTATATATTCACTAGAACGATGCAATGTTGATTCTTTCAATATTCCTTTTGCAATTGCATTCATGATCAAGTGATCTGCACCAATATTGCCGCCTGGCATTTCTAGATTCAAACCAGCTTTCAATGAAGCAACAGGATCATACACTGCACCCCAGTCAGAAACAAATACACCATCAAAACCCCATTGTCTTGCTTCCTCCATTAATGATTGATGTTCTGTACAATGGATACCATTCAATTTGTTATAGGCATTCATGATTGTATATGGATGAGAAGCCTCAATCGCAATCTTGAACTGTTTTAAATAGATTTCATGCAGTGTTCTTTCATCCACCACACTGTCACTGACCATTCTTCCATATTCTCTATTGTTTGATGCAAAATGCTTTAAAGAACATCCAATACCATGCTTCTGTACACCATTGATATATGCGCCTGCAAGTTCTCCAGAAAGCAGTGGATCTTCTGAAAAATACTCAAAATTTCTGCCTCCTGAAGGAGAACGTTTATGATTGACACCTGGCCCTAGAAGAATATCTGTACCTGTCGATATACATTCTTCTGCTAAGATTTCTCCATATTCTTCCAGTAATGAACGATCAAAACTACAGCCCATTAAAGCTGCAGTTGGATATGCAATCGCTGGTTTTGAAAGAGGAAAGCCTAACGTATCATTGACCTCAATGCGTAATCCATTTGGTCCATCATGCATTGTGATTTCTTTAAAATCAATATTTGGAATATGATTTGTATGCCATTTATCTTTTCCCTGAAATAAACGTGCTTCCTCTTGTATAGACAATGATTTCATACAATCTTTCTCATATTTTGAATCATCTTTAATATCAATGCATTGAATTTCTGATTATCTTCTTCTGAAATATCTGCAAAGATAATATCTTCCAGATCATTTAACGCTTCTCTAATCTGTTCATAGATTGGATGGGCAGTATCTGCAAGAGAAACATGCGCTCTTCCTTCTCTAGCTTCCATTGTCACAATCCCCTTCATATTGAGCTTTGTAATAATAATAGAAACATTTAATGAAGAAATGCCCGTATAGTCAGAAATGTCATCAATTGTATTATCATGACCTGCATTTACCAAAGCAGCTAAAACTTTTATATCATTCAGATTCATCTCATTTTGAATCGCAATTGTATTCAATTTCTGTTCAAACGCTTTATTTACATAATATGCAAATGCAAGCATAGAATCTTTTTCACTTGTATATTTTGCCTGGATTCTTTCCTGACCAAGTTTTTTCACACCTGGCAAAACACCAATTGCAGAACCATCTTTTGCACCATCAATCAAGAATGCCGCAATCAATAAACGATCTTTCCGGTACTGTTTCTCATCAAGGATATTCTTATAGAACTGGTTGTAGTATGCAAAAACAGTCGTTTTCATCTGATAAATCTTTGATATCGACATTGCCTGAGATACTAGAGAACCTTCTGTTTTCACATAATAATACACAGGTGCTTTTAAAGGAATGATCTTACGTGTATGCAGATAATATTCAAGATTAAAAATAAAATCTTCTGCGAATTTGCAGTTTTCCTGCATTCTTAAGTGAAATTTCTTTAAAATATCTGCACGATACAGCTTATTCCATAGAACACCATAATAAAAATCTGCAGGAGACATCATCATAAACTGTGCATATTCCTGTAAAGTTAAAGCTTTTGTTGTATCAATACTTCCCTGAATGGCAACATTTTCACCAACAACACGATAAAAATAGCCAATTGCAAGATCCGCTTCATTTTCTTCCATTGCACGCAGCAGAAGCTTTGTAGAATCCGTAGGAATCCAGTCATCAGCATCTAAAAACTGTACATATTCACCACTCACAACATCCAATGCTGTATTTCTAGCTTTTGATACACCACCATTCTCTTTATGAATGACCTTTAATCGACTGTCACTTTCAGCTAGACGATCCAGAATTTCACCAGATGCATCTTTTGAACCATCATCAACCGCAATACATTCAATATCCTGATATTCCTGATCCAGGATACTGCGAATACATCTTTCAATTGCTTTTTCTGCATTATATACAGGAACAATCACACTTACTTTTGTCATACTATGCCTCTAAGAATGTTACTCTTTTGTTTCTTCCTGCTCTGTTTCTTCTTTTTTAGAAGTTAGAAATGGAGAAACGCCTGCACCAATACCAATACCGAAAGAAACCATATACGATAAGCTTCTTGTAAAACAATACACAGCTGCTGCACCACCCGCAACAACGACAAGGAAAATCTTTCCATACAATGCTGCTGTCTTTACTTCACTGTTGTTATATTCAAAATAAAATGTTGTAAAAAGAAATCCCACAATAACACCAATTATCATCATCAAAACTAAAATCATATTTTTCACTCCTTATATGTCACCCATTCACTATTTCCCGCAATCCATTGCTTTTCACCAATGCGGTACCATGTATATCCATCTGCATCTTTCTTCTCAAATACTTCATATGTTTCGTTTTTTGTTGCGGTACCATTTGCTGGTTGAGAAGTACCTGCATCTGTTCGTATGTTTAAAGAATCAATATTGATTGTTACAGTACCAATCGTATCTTTGCTTTCTTGTGTATCACTTGTTTCTTTTCTAGCTACAGGTGCATCACTGACAGTTTCCTGAAAGATCGATACATCTAGTTTCTTTTTAGAAGCAGCATCTTTTAAATTCAAGATGCCTGCTTTTTGATCTTTGATGATAAATGCTTTACCTTCATACAGGTTCGAAGCATCATCAAACATAAAATCAGTCACTTCCTCCCCTTTTTCATTGATATAAGCCCATTTACCATCTGCATTCATCACAGGACAATATCCATCACTAAAATATCCAACGTCTTGATATTTCAATTCAGTAATCAGTTTTCCATGGTTTGCATCAAATAAGCCAATTTTATCAGAAGCATCCTTTTGATATACAGCTAAATATCCATTGACAAAGATACCACTTTCTCTATGGAGTACTTCATAGTCAACTTTACATAACACTTTTCCATGTCGATTCATAATGACTTTCTGTTCAATTACATTTGCACTGTTAACGGTATTTGCTAAAAACAGATCAGAATGAATCTTTCTGTTATACTTTTCAAATTTGTATCCATCTGTATCTTCACCATTCTTATTTTTAATATGTGATACAATGCCTAATTCTTTATTTTTAATTGCGATATCACCAAACTGTTGATTTCCATCATATGGATATGCAATAAAATCATTTTCATTCATTTCAGAAATAGAAGCAAAATCACCATGGAATACAACTGCTTTTTTCTTAGGAATACGCATTCCATACACTGTTGAAAAATAGTTATTTTCACTAGATGTTCTTGCATATCCAGCCATTATTCCATCTTCATGATATGTATTGGATACATTTTCATTCACTGTATAGATTAAATTTCCATCATAGTCATAAATACTTTGTACACCATCTTTTTCCAGAACAACTGCATTGTCTGTATAGCCTGTATGCATCGATGTATTTAAATATCCTGTCTGATTTGAAATCAATAATGCATTACTCCCATTCTGATGTAGTTCATCATAAGAAAACGGTGTAAGTTCTTTGATTCTAGAAGCATCTATATCTGGTAATACATGCCATGTATTTGCATTTGTTAACGATGTATTTTCTTTTGAAATTTCTTGCTTACTGCTACATCCACAAAGTAAACAAGCTACGACATTCAGTCCAATCAACACTGTTTTTTTCATACGTAAATTTTCTACCATTCTTCTTATCATTTCAAGGGGTGGACGCTCAGTCCATGAAAAACTAAATATTCATATCATACTTCTTATCAATATGTTATATTGTGAATAGAAAAATCTTCATTAAAGTTTTCTTAAAATTGCTTTTCAGTATTGCAGTACTACAATTGTATCCCTGTAAATGATTTTTAAGAGAAAGTTGAGAGAAAATACGAAAAAGAAAATTATTATTTCTACTTGTTTCGTACTCGCATTGTTCATTGGATTTCTACTAGGAAAATGTAACTCTTATGTCATGAATACCTCCTGCAAAGGAAGCTGCACTGAACAACAGTTGCAAAGTGAAGAAGGACCATTTCAATTGGAAATAATGGATGATACATATCAATATTTTGATCCAGGTACAAATGAAAATGGAGAAGGAAGCTATGAAGTATTAGGTGATGGTGTCATTCATTTTACATCAGGAGATTTTGAAGATAGAATCGCTGTAAGCAAAAAGAAGTTTCTGTATGATCCTTCATTAACTATATACAATTTATCTAAAAAAAACTAGAACTCGTTTAATTCAAGTGAAAAACAGCTCTAAAAGAAAAATGAGTCTTTTGTATTTTAAGTTTAATAATAGTTGCGTTTAAGCGGTGTAGCCAATGGCTATGCCGTTTATGCCTTCAAGGAAGGTTTTTTGCTGATGGCTCTTGGAAGTATTCTTTCATTTCATAACAGGTTCACGGATGATTCCAACGCCATTGTAGTGAATTGCTACTTTCTGATAACGCTTGCCACCTTTGTATTCGGGTGCGGATACATCGATTTTCTCAATAAATTCGTGTACCAGTTCGGACGTGAGAGCCTCAAGGCGCCTAACCTGCTTCGCTTTGTCAATAAACCGCTGTAAGCCTTCGGTTTTGATTTTTGCGTTTTCAGCAAGCTCTTTCTTTTGCATCTCGCCAAATTCCGCCAACTGCCTTTGTGCGAATAACTTTTCGTAACTCTGCACATACCATAATATCCTCTGCATACTCTCAAGTGCAAGCAGCTCCACTATTTTTTCCCGGATATAGTGTGCAGAGCACACATTAGAGTTTTTCGGTAAGCGGAGCAAAAGAAATAGACTTGTTCCCGCTTGTAGTTGTCTGTCACGCTGTAATACAGCTTTCACCGCAATTCACACAGTAGAGCATTCCAGAAAACATACTCACGATTCCACTTTTTGTCGGTCTGCGACGGTGTTATCTTAATTCCTGTACCAACTCAAAAGTTTCACGGTCAATGATTGCAGGGTGGGTGTTTTCAAATATCTGCCAATCCTCCTTGGTCTTTCCAAATGCTTTTGGAGCATGAAAGACTTGCTTGTGGTACGGAAGTTGATGGTATCGCCGCAATACTCTTGTTTATCAAGAATACCTGCAACTGTTGCCACACACCAATTATACGTGACGGTGGCCAGCTTACTGCATTTTCTTCCGATACTGTTCCAATATTCTGTAGGCGTAAGCACTTTTTCAGAACGGAGTCGTTTAGCTATCTGCGTCGGTCTTAAGACTGAAACACGCATCCCAAAGATTTGTCTTACCACCTTTGCGGCAGACTCTTCAACAATCCATTCGTCTTTGCTTTTGGGATTTTTCATATACCCAAAAGGCGGATTTGGTAGTAAGCGGTTTGCCCGACATCCCCTTGCTTTGCATTACCCTACGCACCTTATCGCTGCCTATTGCGATTTGCTCCCGAAACGCAAAACCTAACCCCGCTGTATGGTTTCGAGGCGATTCTGGGCGTTTTCTTTCGGGTAATAAATATCCACCGGCCCGGCCGGTGGTTTTTCAGTTTCGGGCATAGCCCTGCTCTCAAAGTTACGCCTTACAGCGCTAATGTGGTCTGCGGCGTACATTTATTTTTTATTTCCCGTAAACGGATCTTCTATCTCCAGTTCTAGCTGCTCGGCTATTTGATCCTCCTTCAGCTGATTCTGAATATATTCCTGTATCTTTTTCGTGTTTTTTCCTACTGTATCCACATAATAGCCTCGACACCAGAATTCTCGATTCCTGTATTTGAATCTTGCATTTGCCCATCTTTCATATATTATCTGACTGCTTTTTCCTTTCAGATAACCCATAAAAGATGAAACACTCATTTTAGGTGGTATTTCCAGCAGCATATGCACATGATCTATACATACTTCTGCTTCTATGATTGTTACACCTTTCCACTCACACAAATCTCGAAGTATTTTTCCTACTTCAATCCTTCTTGCGTCATAAAATGCTTTTCTTCTATACTTCGGTGCAAACACCACATGATACTTACAATTCCATTTCGTGTGTGATAGACTGTGTAAGTCATTAGTATATTTTGACATTATAAATCCTCCTTTTGTTTTCTCGTTTGTAGTTTGCAGACCACACACGAAATTATGCGCAAGAAGGATTTACTTTTCATTATCTCTTTACTAAAGCATTACCTGACTCCAAGACTATCTTGGGGTTTTTTAGCCAAAAAAGCGTCGTATTGCTACGACGCTTTTGTCTCGCTCGGAAGATGGAGCAAGGGAACACTATTCAATTATCTGTTGTACTTTTTCTTTCTGCTTACAACTGTTGTGCCAATGGCTGCGCCGCCACTGACAAGCAGCAGAACAAACCATAAGGCAAGGTTGCTATTGTCACCGGTTTTCGGAGAATCAGTTGGTTTCGCTGTTCCGTTTGTACCAGTTCCACCGTTGGCGTCATTAGAAACGTTGACCTGTGCTGGCGCATTCTTGCTCCACTGAGCATAAAGCACGGTATCTGTTTCAGTCAATGTAAAACTATCGCCTGGTTTGTAAGCAGTACCTTTTCCATCTGCCTGTGTATTCCAGCCGGTAAATGTGTAGTCGTTGCGGGTAAAACCATTTTCTGCAACGGTCACACTTTCTCCTGCCACACCAGTTGCTGAATCTATTGCTCCTTCACCGCCATTTGCATCATAAGTTAACTTACCTTGAAATTCCGTGAAATCATCGTGATATCCACAATACCTACACGTTTTTGTTACAGTACGGCTTACCCTGCCATCAGCATTCGTAGTCCATTCACTTGTCGTAATATCAAACGCATTATCCTTGTAGCCCTCTGCATACAGGCTGTCGTTTGATCCGGCAACGTCGTTATCATAGGTAACGCCATCTGCCGTGACGCCCTCGTTATGGTATGCCTTGGCATCGACCATTTGCCCATTCTGCCAAACGATGGTGTTACCGAATTTGACAACGGTTTTGCCTTTGTTATTTGTGATAGCTTTTCCACCGAAGCCGAAAAGTCGGGAGCAGGTATCCTTATCCACATCAACCCCTTTTACAACATTGTCGCCGGAAATATTGATGACATACTTATAATCTCCCATATTGCTGTCATTGATGTTCAGCACTGGTTTCAAAGACGAATCGGAATTATTGACTGTACAACCGTTGAAATTTACTGTGATATCCTTCTTTCCTGCACCATAATCCGTGTAAACATTGATAACCTTGCCAGAGGAATTAAACGTGCAGTTATCGAAAGTCATCACAGGAGAGCTGTATGTCCAGATGGCGTAATCTCCAGATGGGCAGTTGAATGTGGTGTTTCTGAATGTTGCAGACTGATAACCCCAGTAGAAGGTCTTCCCGTTGATCGTGCAGTTCTCAACAACCGTGTTATTCGCACGGATAAAGCCCAGATAATCTGCGCTTCCGGAACGGAGCGTCATGTTCTGGAACGTGATCGTTCCCGCGCTGTCAAAGCTGTAATCGCCGTTGTACTCCGTGCCGAAATTCGCCGGGTCGGGAACTTCCGCGCCGATATTCCAGCCTGTTTTATCAGTTCCCTTACCTACAAATGTCAGGTCTTTTCCCTTGGTGTGTCCCTCGCTGGAAACACCGTACAGTGTGTAGTTGCCTTCACTCAGTTGGATGGTAGCGTGATTTTGTGCAGCAGCCACAGCCGCAGCTACCGTCTTATAAGGTTTGTCGGCTGTACCGACTCCCACCTGCGTATCATTACCATTTATCGCATCCACGTAGATAGTTTCCTCCGCAAATACGCTCGGTGTGATTGAAGGCGCCAACGCCAACGCCAGCAAACACGAGAGAATCCATTTCATTTTCGTTTTTCTTTTCATTGTACTTCGGACACACGCTCCCAATTCTTCATAAGAGCCAAGTCCATTCCCTCCTTTTGAATTTTGATAAAGTGTACCTTTGCAAATTTTTATGAAGATTCATATTACAACGATATACTTTTTAATCTTCCTTAATATACACCAAAATTCAGGATTTACAAGGGAAAACACAATTATTCTAAGACAAAATTTCACTTCTTTTCTCCGTATTTGGAAAGAAGCATTCTGTATACTCCCTTGTGAGAAACTCTTCCGATAGAAAGCTTTTCTTCATTGACAGAAGCATCGGAATCCAATTTGCTTCTGCAGTTTCTGTTTTTAGGCTTGCCTTTATAGCCTTCATAGTATTTTTTGACTGTTCTGTAATCCATCTTGTATTTTCTGGCAAGATCTGCAAAATTCGGCTTGATTTCTAATTTATCTAGAACTGTTAAATCAGCCTTAAGCATATTTAAAATGTGATCATTCATTGTTATCACCTCCATGGCAGATGATAACAATTCAATCCTCTTCTGAAAATACAAAATAAGAATGTAGGTTTTCATACAATTTTATTTTGTATATTTCCTACATTCTTATTTTAGATTTTGCGCTTAAGAAGGTTCCCATAAGATCTTTGCCTCGTTGGGTATCTAGCAACGGCATATCTAACACCACTATATTGACTTTTGCATGTGGTCTGTTAAAGTCCTTGACAGATTGTTTGTCCAGAAAAATTACTTTTCCTGTTAATCTAACTTCTTTTAATGCGATTAGTTGTTGGTTCTCATTCTGTTTCCGACTACTGATTGGACATATCCATAAGTGTTCATATATCCAATTTCTTTCATCAAAATGATATAAGCATAAAAATAGCAGGAACAGCACTTTTGCCATTCTTGCTATTTTCGTTGCGATTGACTTTATTACATCAACGACGCGCTTTAACCACTTCGACTATACTCCCGACTTTATGACTTCTTGATTACTTTCCAAAAAAAGAAAAGTCGTCGTCGCTTGACAGCAGCCTTTCAGTAAATATTTGTTATGCGTAGATCAAATCATTTGAAATAATCACCATAGCAGTACTGCGAATATTGTTCATACTCTTCACCCACAACATTTGATTTTCCGCTTTGAGTGTTTCCGTTACTTTTTTTTCGGCAAGTTGTTTTACCAGCCGAGAAAACATTGCTTCTGCCTGCCGTTCAATGTCAGCAGGATAACTGTTCAGTTTGTCGCTAGTTAGCAGATTGATGTAACGCACCCTGTGGTGGTTTTTCAGATACCTACGATGTCGTTGTCCCCAGATGCCGATATGTACTTCGCCTTCCTCCGGCAGTTTCAGGCAGGGCAGATCATAGTCCCCTTGCATCTCATACCAAAATCCGTTCTTCTCGTTGTAGATGTACTTCTCCCTTAGAACTGTTTTCTTCTTTTTGAAAGCACTACGAATCATTGTATAATACTTGCGATATGAATGGTTATGAGTACGAACAATACTGTGCAGAGTGGCTAAAGAAACACGGATTTCATCATGTACGTGTAACAAAGGCAAGTAATGATCAAGGTATTGATATCTTAGCAAGCAAGAAGCAGAAACGTTATGGATTTCAGTGTAAATACTATGAATCTCCTGTTGGAAATGATGCTGTTCAGCAGGCTTTTAGCGGTGCAGCTTTCTATAATTGTGATTGTTGTGGTGTTATCACTAACCAGACATTCACAAAAAGTGCAATTGCTTTAGCAGAAGAAACAGATGTCATATTGATTGATTCTGTATGTGTAAAACAGACTTCTTTTCTTACAATTGTTTTTCTAGTGTGGATGATAACACTATGTGGTATTGGGTGCAGTTTGCTTGTTTATCAAAGTACAACACTACACTACACAGACGAAACGATCCTTGCTTCGGTATTTATGATTCTTTCCTCTTTGCTTGCGATGTTTTCAAATAAAAGTGATATCTGCTTATGTTGTGGATGTTTTCTTTCTTTTTGTTGTGTACTGCTATCCTTCTTTTATTCTTTTCAAAATCCAGTGTTTTTCAATGTTTTACACATCAACTTATTTTTATTTCAGTTCATTTTAGATATCAAAGTCATCCTTCTACTACGAAAGAAAAACAAGATCTATGAAGCTGCGCTCAAAGAAGAAATGGAAAGTTCCTTTCACGAAGATACAAACCAAAAAGGAAAAGAAATTGCTAAAACACTCGCAGAAGAAATCCAGCAGACAATCACGTTTGATTCCTACGAAATCAAGAATGGAAATATCACATATCTTTTTAAGACAACAAAAGATATTTCTGAGGACTTCGCATTACTCGAATACACATTTCGCCAATATGCAAACTATACAAACAGTCAGGAAACATATACATTTTCACAAAAAAGTCCAAAATCATTTTATTTAACTGTAGGAAAATCAAGAAATCCACAAAATTAAGATATATAATATTTCCCATATGTCAATTAAAAAATATTTTTCTCAAATCACTTCTATTATGATTACATGTATCCTGTTGATCTACGCATTCATGCATAAATCAATATTCTTACTCAATGTAGAATATCCATATGTGTGGATAGGTACAGAAATATTATTACTAGCTGGAATTCTTTTCTTTCCTTTCCTAAAGGAAAAGAAAAATAAATACACCACAGCAGCCATTTTCTTGCTCGCACCACTTCTCATGATCATTGCGGTAGAAATGTTAAATGGAAACATGTTATGGGACATTGATATGTTTGGAAACGTATGTATGAACTATTTCATCGCATTTCTATTGTATCTGTTGATCTATGCCGCAAGTGGAAGTACAAAATGTTCTATTATTTCAATTTCTATCCTGCTGGAAGTGTTTGGTATCGCAAATTACTATGTCAAACTCTATAAAGGGTCTCCACTATTGCCCTGGGATTTAAGTGCGATTACAACTGCCGCAAATGTATCGGATGCATTTTCATTCAATATCACGAAAGAAGTCATTGTTTCATTCACAATCGTTGTCTTTCTGATCAAGGCAACTTCTGTCTGTATCAAAAATACGAAAACAAAAACATATCGTATCGTAAGAAGCGTTTGTGCAATTATTTTCTCCCTTGTCTTCTCCATCTTCTATTTCACAGATATTGTCGCAGAAACATTCCAGGCAACGCCTGATTTCTTCAATCAGACAAGAGGATATGAAGCAAAAGGTGCCATTGCTGAATTTCTAGTCAATACAAAATACATTCATTTGTCTCAACCAGAAGATTATAATCCATCAACCTTAGAAAAAAGCATCAAGTCTTCTACTGAAGAGGATGCACCAACAATACTAGAAACTGCATTAAAAAATAAAAACAAAGAAGTTGATTCAACAGCTTCCACAGTTACAAATCCAAATATCATCACTATCATGAATGAAAGTTTCTCTGATTTAAGTGTCATTGGTGGTTTTGATACAACAGTTGACTATATGCCATTCATTAACAGTCTAAAAGACAGTGAAAACTGCATCAGTGGATATAGCTATGTATCAACAATTGGTACAGGTACAAGTAATACAGAATATGAATTTTTAACAGGTAATTCCATGGCATTCTTGCCAATTGGGTCAAATGCATATCAATTATATGTAAATAATCCATTACCTTCCCTTGTTTCTTCTTTGCAAAGTGAAGGATATACTGCTTCTGCTTTTCATCCATACTATAAGGAAAACTGGAATCGTATCAATGTATATCAGAATATGGGATTTTCTTCCTATACAGGATATGGAGATTATACAGATTTTGAAAAACTCAGATTATTTGTATCCGATGAAAGTGATTTCCAGCATGTAGAAGAATTATATGAGAACCGTGATACAACAAAACCATTCTTCTTGTTTAATGTAACGATGCAGAACCATAGTTCCTATGATCAGGATACAGGTTTGTGGTATCCACAGGTAAAGCTTGCCAACATGAAAGGTACATATCCTGAAACAGAACAATATCTTTCTTTGATCAAAGAAACAGATGATGCATTCAGTAATCTTGTATCTTACTTCAATCAAGTCAAAGAACCTACGATCATTCTTATGTATGGAGATCATCAGCCATATATTGAAGATACATTCTATGAAGAGGTTATGGGTAAAAAACTATCCGAATTGACAGACGAAGAACAACAGAAACGCTATATCACAAGGTTTGTGTTATGGGCAAACTATGATATTCCTGAAGGATGGATTGATGAAATTTCCGTCAATTATCTTTCTGTCCTTCTACAACAAGTCGCAAACAATCCATTGACAGAGTATCAGAAATATTTAAATACTTTATATACAAAAGTACCTGTTGTTACGATGATGGGATGTAGAGACTGGGATGGCAATTACTTTAAATATAATGATGATACTCAATACAGACAATTGTTAAATTACTACAGTCAGGCAAGCTATAATAACGTCATTGATGAAGTCAATCGCATTCATTCATTATTCTATCTGCCTGAAAAGAAAGAAAATGAATCTAGCTGACCCGCCAATATGGTGGGTTTTTCATATGAAAAAAGAGAGAAGTTTATCTTCCCTCTACGATTGATTTTGCCCAGTCTAAATCAATTTCTATTGACTGATCAGAAATGATTTTATTCTGATATTCTTTCTGGATGCTTTCATATTCTTCTTTTGTAAATGGAACTTTTTCACGAATTCCATTTTCTTCTACAACTAAAAATACATAATCATCACCATCTGTATTGAAATACAGATCCAGCATCTCTGGAAAGGATGCTTTTAATTCCTGCATCTTTAGAAAACGTGCAATTTCAATGATCTTATCATCCAGATTCAAATGTGAAAGCAATACTTTTTCCTGTAAAGAAAATACATCTTTCACAAGTCTGACATCACAGTTTTCCAGCCAGTTTGTTAATACTTCATCCAGCTTTGTATCTTTCTTTTTTGAAGTCAATGAAGCCTTCATGTCATTGTAGTCTTTTTCATTATCTCCATATGCCACTAACAGCTTCTTTGTACCATCATGGTACATACAGGAATATGAAAGTGGCTGCACCTGATGACAATGTGGACATACATGTGTAAAGTATTCAGAAGACAATAGTTTTCTAGTTGCCTGTGGATCTTTGATGGGATCCATTAATGTATGCAATTCAAATGGACTTTGTTTCCCACAGGAAGGACATCTCACATTGACTGTATAAATATTCATATCTTTCATAACTCAAACCTCGCTGTACCATTCTAACACAAATCTTATTTTTGTTTTGCTTTCTGGATTCGACGAATCACAATTCCGATAAAAGCAAATACACCAGTAATTCCAATAATGACAACTGCATATGGAAACGTGCTCGAATCTTTCGGAATTATTTCCTTTATTTCTTTGATGACAGGTGCTTTTGCTTCTGTTATTTTTGCGTAGCGGAATTGAATACATGGAATCTGTTCGGGATAAGACTCAGGTACTGTATATACAATATCCGTCTCATGAGAAACATATCCAGATGGACTGCTTACTTCATGTAAACGAAATGTCATTCCTGGGTACAATACATCGGAAGTAAATACATGCTGATTATCGTTGATGATTCCGATTTCATTTCCATCCTGATCTAGAACTGAATAGATTGCACCGCTCAGCTTTTCACCATTTTCATTCACATATGTAATTTCAAATGAAATAGGATGCATTTCCACACTTCTTTGTATCAAAGATTCTTCACTGCCTGCTACTATTTTCTGAACCATTTCATCAACATAAAATCCGTAAGGTGCCTGCAGCTGTTTTAAATAATATGTTCCTTCTCTTAAAAACCATTCTTTATTTGTATCTTTCTTTGTGTAGTTTCCATAGATATCTTTAGAAAGATATGTACAGTATGGATCTTCATATAAAGCAAACAAGCCATCTGAGAGTATTTTTAAATTTACATATGCTTCACATTCCAATACAAGATCCATTGCTTCTTTATATGATGGTATTGTAAAAAAGACAGGTTTCTTATCATATGTATATAAACCATCGATGTGTTTGATACGAATTGCATACGAATGATTTCTTTCTAGATATGGATAGATTGTTTCAACTTCCTGTGATAGAAATGTTGACAATACATTTCTAGAAGCATCTAACAATTCCAGTACAACATCATCTTTCCTGCCATGAGAATCTTTCACTTCAACATGAATTCCTGTATGTTCCATATTCATTGTAAAGAGTTGATTTCCTTGATCACAAACTATCTTTTTGCATTCATTCATCAAATAGTAATGGGTATCTACATCATTCAACAAAGCATAATATGTTCCATTCCGAATACTTGTCTGCTCAACATTTTCAACACAATTTCCATAAATATCTTTACAGATATTTTGACATGCTGCATCTGTATACAATGTATATTTCCCGTTTACTTTCTGTTTTCCATCTAACAGCTGCAAAGTTAAATTCGTATATGGTGTTTTTGCATATGTAAATTCATTCAAAGAACTGTTTCCACTAGAAGGAATCAATATTTGTTTATCCTGCAATGAGAGATATCCTTTCTCAGAAGTTATTTCACGCAACGTATAACAAATTCCATCATGCAAAGAAGAACTGACAAAAGAAGCACCTTCTAATGAAAAACGCATCACTTCCTGTTGATTCTCATTAAGAATTGCATATGTACCACTCGAAAGTACTTTAGACGTATCTTCATTGACGAGTGAGATAGATACTGTAAACGGCTGAAAATATGCAATGATCTGTTCTTTTTTTTCAAACTCACTCGTTTGATACTGGAATGATGTACATGGATAAAATCCATCTGGATGCATTTCATCTCTAAAATCATAAGATGTATTTCTAGATAGATATACTTTTGTATTCGAACATATTTCTTTCTGCAGCTGTTCACAATACACAGCACCATCAATATCTGCTTCCGTTTCCTTATTTCTTAAAATCACGTCAGCAATCACTCTTTTTTCATGTACAACTAGATTCATCGTTTCATTTTCTTTTACATTGATTTCTACAACACGATTCTGGCGATAATACTGCTCAGAAATATCAATCTGCTTTAAATAATATGTACCTTCTTTTAATTCCCACGAAAATACTTCATCTTGTCTGATGAAAGCTTCACATAGATTTTCACGTATATCTTTTACCTGATTTTCACATGTTGCTTCTTCATACAATGCATACGTAACTTCTTCTACTGCATTCTCTTCCTGATCTTTTGCCTGCACATGCAATATGCCATATGCTTCATGCTTACATACAATCATCATAGGTTCTTTCACAGGTTCACTTTGAATTTCAAAAGAGACAGGTTTCATATGTTGATAAGAAGCAGGCTGCTTCTCCTGTATCGTATATGTGTGTTGAATTTCAAAATCATATGCAATCTCACCGCTTTCTTCAGCATTCCACTCCAAAAGCACAGTATTCTTGTCATCTTTTAATACATATGTTGTATCTATAACATCAGATGTATACACTACATGAATCGGAAAGCATGGAAATGTATTCCTTTTCTCCACTGCATATACTGTTGGATCAAGATAATAACCCTGTACTGTTTTAATCTGCTTTGCATACACTTTTTCCTGCGGCAGTGAAAGATTGACGGACTTCTCTTCAAATGTAATGCATACATCACCATTTTCATCCTGCAATGGTTTTTCACATTCCGCATCTTCATACAAGCCATACTTCATTCCTTCTACAGCAGTATCAAATGCATACGTATATTCCTTTTTACTCAATGAAGGAAAAGTAAACAATGAGGTAAAAGAAAGTGACAATAACAGCCATTTCAACATGCCTCTTCACCCATTTCACTAGGATCCACTACATTCTGTGCAACGATACGATAAATTCTCTTATCCGTTCCATCTGCAGCTTTGTACTTCTGATACTGAACAGTTCCCACAAAAGAAATACGACTTTGATCCGCAAAATGCTCCTGAATAAATTCAGCAACGTCATCCCAGGCAATGACACTCAGAAAATCTACCGACTTTGATGGATCTTTACGATGCACTGCAACGGTAAAGCGGCTTAGCAGGCCATTGGTCTGTGTTTTGACATACTTTGGTTCATTAAAAATCGTTCCTGTAATTCTAACTTCATTTAAATCTTGCATAATATCCTCCTTGGCTTAGTGCCTCTACTATTAATATTCACAAGATTTTTCAAAGTTCCAAAAAAAAGTACACAAATATTATGTGTACTTTTCATAGAAATTATTGATTTGCCTGCTCTTTTGCATTGATATCTGTATCAATGTGATTAGAACCATCTGCGTGTTCAAATGCGGCTAGTTCTGGATGTTCTCTCTTTTCCTTTGTGTAGTTTTCATAGGAAGGACGCTTATGTGTTTGAGAAGCCCAGATTTCATCCGCAACTGGAGCCCACTTTTCAGCATAATCCTTCGCCTTTCCACAAAGATGTTCAACTTCTTCTGGAGACTCTTCGTTTGTCTGGTATGCGCCTGTCTTGTGAACCATTTCTACCAGCAGATCAGGATTTTCAAGCATTGGACATGGTCTCAAGTGATTACGGTTAAATGGCTGTCCTTCATGGTATGCCATAAATAATGGAGATTGCAGCATTTCCAGAATAGAGTGGTCTTTAATATTGCAGTTAGAGAAGTGAATAAATACGCATGGTTCTGCATCACCATTTGAATTGATATGGAAGTAGTTTCTACCACCCGCAATACAGCCGCCTACAAATTCACCATCATTCTGGAAATCCATTGGGAAGAATTCAATGTCACTGTCTTCTGTACGGATTTCACGAATACGGTTGATCATGTATTTTCTCTGCTCTACTGTTGGCATCAATTCAGGTACAGCATTGTTTCCAACTGGCATAAAGTGGAAGTAGAAGCCATAATGTGCACCCTTTTCACTTAACATATGGAAGAATTCATCAGAAGTAACTGCTTCCACATTTGCCTTTGTATAACAGATAGATGTACCAAATACAATTCCATACTTCTTTAATAAATCCATAGCATTCATAACAGCATTGTAATGACCTGCACCACGTCTCATATCATTTGTATCTGGTGTACCTTCAATGGAAAGCATGAATGAAAGGTTACCAAGTTTCTGGATTTTCTGACATAATTCTTCATCAATCAATGTGGAATTCGAATAAGCAACAAAGAAACAGTCATTATGTTTTTCACAAAGTTTCAAAACATCCTGTTTTCTTACCATTGGTTCACCACCAGTCAGCATGTATAGATGTGCACCTAATTCCTTGCCTTCTGTAACGATCTTATCCATCTGTTCATATGTCAAGGAAGATTTTCTTCCATATGTTCCAGACCAGCATCCAACACAGTGCATATTACATGCCATTGTTGGATCAAATAAGATCAACCAAGGAATATTACAGTTATACTTCTTTCTATTTTCACGAATCGTCTTTGTTCCTCTGAAGAAAGATTCATATCCAAGATTCAATAACATCATCTTTGCATAGTGTGGATCAGCATCATCAATAATATGATTGATCATACGCATCCATCTATGATTTGGATCAGATACATATTCTCTGACAGAAGCAATCTTATCCTTTGCTTCTGGATAGAACTTTTCAGCAAGGTCAACGATTTCAAGATAAATTTCTGTTCTTTCACTATAATCATTTGCATCATTTAATTTCTTTAATAAACGATCAGCCATAGCAGATACTGCTGCTCTTTCAGCGCTGTGTTTTGCATTTTCTAAAATACCCATATACTCTCTCCTCAACTAATATACCTGCATTTTATTTCTTATAAGAAAGAAAAAAAATATACAAAAATGAAAAAACGTCATTTTTTTACAAAACAACGTTTTTGTATACTTAGAGCACTCTAACACGAATCATGCCATCCAAATTTTTTAATTCTTCGACTGCCTTTTCATTCACTTCACTATTTACATCAAATACAGAATACGCAAATTCACCTCTTGATTTATTTGTCATATTTTCAATATTGATCCCATCTTTAGAGAAAACAGGCATGATATTTGTCAACATGCCAGGAATATTCTTATGAATCAGACAGATACGATTCATTCCGCTTCTTTCCAGCGTTACATTTGGAAGGTTCACAGAATTCTTGATATTGCCATTCTTCAAATAATCATCAATTTCTTCTGCGGCCATACGTGCACAATTGCTTTCTGCTTCATAAGTTGTACCACCTAAATGCGGTGTCAATACTGCATTTGGCGCCTTGCACATTTTTTCTGTTGGGAAATCCGCAACAAATCTTGCCACCTTGCCACTGTTCAATGCTTCAATCATCGCATCTTCATCAACAACTTCACCACGTGCATAGTTAATGATTCTTACACCATCTTTCATCATAGCAATCTGTTCTTTTCCAATCATGCCACGCGTTTCATCTGTTAAAGGCGTATGCAATGTCAAATAATCTACATGTTTGAATAAATCATTTAAAGAAGAAACACGGAATACACTTCTAGATACTTTCCACGCTGCATCTACAGATAGATATGGATCATACGCATAGACTTTCATACCTAGATCTAAAGCAACATTTGCGACTAAAGAACCAACATTGCCAGTACCAACGACACCTAATGTTTTTCCATAGAATTCCGGCCCAACAAACTGCTTCTTGATTTTTTCCATGTATGCTTCAATTGGTCCATGTTCTCCTTGGTAGCTATTGACCCAGTTGATTGCACCAATCAGGTTTCTGCTCGCTGCAGTAATACCAAATAAGAATTGTTCTTTCACCGCATTAGCATTTCCACCAGGTGTATTAAATACAACAATTCCTTTGCTGGCACATTCTTCTAATGGAATTGTATTCACGCCAATACCAGCTCTGCCAATACATTTGATGTTATCTGTCCAAGGATAATCATGCAGATCAGACGCTCTTACAAACAACGCATCTGGATCAGCAACTGTATCAGACATTTCATACTCATTTTCATTTAAAACTTCTTTTGCGCTTGGGGAAATATTATTTAATGTTTTTACTTTGTACATGTTAAATTCTCCTTTTCAAACTGTATCATAAATTCTCTCAGTTTCTGCACACCTTCCACTGGCATTGCATTATAGATACTTGCACGCATGCCATTTGTTAAACGATGTCCTTTTAGATTTTCAAGACCAGCATCTTTTGCTTCTAATACAAACTTTTTGTCTAATTCCTCATTTCCTGTTGTAAACGTAACATTCATATCAGAACGTGATTGTTTATCCGCATGAGCAATATACAGCTTAGAATGATCTAATACATCATAAAGATATTGTGCTTTTTGATGCTTGATCTGTTCCATTGCTTCTACGCCACCTTGTTTTTCCATCCAGTCCATTGTCAAGCCAAGCATATAAATACACCAGCAAGGAGGTGTATTATACATAGAATCTTTCTGGATCATTGTCTGATAATCCAGCATCAATGGCGTACAGTCTAATGGCTTCATGACGAGATCCTTTTGAATGATAACAACCGTTACACCAGCAGGAGCCATGTTTTTCTGTGCGCCTGCATAAATCAGACCATACTTTGAAATATCCACAACACGGCTTGTGATATCTGAAGACATGTCACTGACAAGAACAACACCATTTGTTTCAGGAATATAATTCCATTCTGTACCATAAATTGTATTATTCGCACAGTAATGGAAATAGGATGCATCAGAATGCAGACATAATTCATCTTGAGAAGGAATATGCGAGAATTGAAGACTGCTTCCATCATATGCACATCTAGCTTCCCCATATTTTTTTGCTTCTTTATACGCAATTGTAGAGAAATTACCAGTCAAGGCATAATCTGCTTTTCCCGTATTTCCAATCAGATTTAAAGGAACCATGGAGAATTGTGTAGATGCACCACCTTGCAGAAATAACACTTCATGTGTATCTGGAACATGCATCAATTTCTTGAATTGTGATTTCGTGTGATCAAAGATCTGTTGAAACATTTTAGATCGATGACTCATTTCCATAACAGACATTCCTGAATGTTCATAGTTCAGAATTTCTTTCCCAGCTCTTTCTAATACTTCATCAGGAAGCATGCTTGGACCTGCAGAGAAATTAAAGATTCGATCATTTTTCATAATATCCCCTCCGTTTTGAACTATTTTAATGAAATATTATGCTTTCGTCCATTGATTTTCATAGTTATCTGAAAGAAACACTATCTTTTTTTCATTAAAAATGTAACTGTTTTCTATAGAATTGATGAATGTGTATAAAAAAACATAATTAACCATCAGATTCACTATTGAGCAAAAATAGGAAAAGCAGCATTCAAAGCATTCGTAATCTGTCTGCGGGTCATTGGATGAGATTTAAAAATATATTTGGCT
>NZ_JBQHWJ010000027.1:0-26670 GCF_052064035.1 Bulleidia sp. HCP3S3_C9
TCACCATATGTACTTCTCGTCGCTCAAGTTGTTTGAGGTGTTGAAATTCTTTCAATTCCTCATGTTATTTGAAAATCAATTTCTTGACACCTCATCCAATTTTGGAGCGCCTAAATAAAAAGCAGGATAGATTTTAGTCTATCCTGTTTTCATATCTATTGTACAGAGAATAAATATCGATCATCATTTGCATCTACAACAATTGTCTTGTTTGCAATGTTATCTGTAGAAAGAATGACTTTCGCAATTTCTGTTTCAATTGCACGCTGGATATGTCTTCTCATTGGTCTAGCACCAAATTGAGGATCCACACCAAGCTTGATAATTCTTTCTTTTGCTTTCTCTGTAACTTCTAGAGTAATATCTTTTTCTTTCAATCTATCAGCAAGCAAGCCTAAGAACTTATCCGCAATCTTCTTCTGTACTTCAACATCTAATGCATTGAATACAATGATTTCATCAATACGGTTGACAAATTCTGGTTTAAAGAATGCATGTACTGCATCTTCATAATGCTTTCTACGCGTTTCTTCATCTTTTTCAAAAGCATATTCACTTCCAAGGTTACTTGTCATGATAATGATCGTATTCTTGAAGTCTACCGTTACACCTTTAGAATCTGTAATTCTTCCATCATCCAATATCTGAAGCAGGATATTAAATACATCTGGATGTGCTTTTTCCACTTCATCAAGAAGAACAATGGAATATGGATGTCTTCTAACAGCTTCTGTTAACTGACCACCTTCTTCGTATCCAACGTATCCTGGAGGAGCACCAATTAATCTAGAAACACTGAATTTCTCCATGTATTCACTCATATCGATTCTGACAATATTGCTTTCATCATCGAATAACTGCTGTGCCAGCGCTTTAGCAACTTCAGTTTTGCCTACACCTGTAGGGCCCAGGAACATGAAGGAACCCAGTGGACGATTTTCATCTTGAATGTTTGCCTTAGAACGCATAATTGCATCTGTAACAAGTTCAAGGGCTTCATCTTGTCCCATAACACGTTTAGCAAGGAAATCTTTGAGATGCAGGATTTTATCTTTTTCACTGGACTTCAGTCTTGAAATATCAATATGCGTCCATCTAGAAACGATCTCATTGATTTCTTCTTCATCAACAACTCTTTTCAGCATAGAATCAGATGCAGATTCATCTGTATTCATAGAATCCTTAATTTTCTTTTCTAATGCAGGAATTGTTGAATATAATAGCTGACCAGCTTTATCATAGTCGTTTTTTTCTCGTGCAAGATCATATTGTTTTTTGGCTTCTTCTAGTTCATTCTGATAGGAAGCGATAGATTTATCACTTTCCTTTTCAGCGTTCCATTTAGAAATACCAGCTTCAAGCTTTTCATTGACATCTGCAAGTTCTTTTTCAATTTCAGCTTTTCTTGCTAATGACTTATCATCTTTTTCTTTCTTCAATGATTTCAATTCCATATTCAGAAGTTTCTGTTTACGATCGAGTTCATATAATTCTGTAGGCATAGAATCTAGTTCTACACGAATGGATGAGCAAGCTTCATCAACAAGATCAATTGCCTTATCAGGCAAGAAACGATCAGTAATATAACGATCAGAAAGTTTAGCTGCCGCAACAAGCGCTTCATCTTTTATCGTTACATGATGATAATTTTCAAAACGCTCTTTCAAGCCTCTTAAGATTGCAATCGTATCATCTACTGTTGGTTCATTGACAAGAACTTTCTGAAATCTTCTTTCCAGAGCTCTGTCTTTTTCAATGTATTGACGGTATTCATTGAATGTCGTTGCACCAATACATCTCAATTCTCCTCTAGCAAGCAATGGCTTCAACAAGTTCGCCGCATCCATGGATCCTTCTGTTTTTCCAGCACCAACAAGGTTATGAATTTCATCAATAAACAGAATAATATCTCCATTTGCCTTTTGAACCTGTTTTAAAACACCTTTGAGTCTTTCTTCAAATTCACCTCTGTATTTTGCACCAGCAATCAAAGCACCCATATCCAGTTCAATGAGTTTTTTATTCTTCAATCCTTCTGGTACTTCATCATGGTAGATACGCTGTGCCAATCCTTCACAGATTGCTGTTTTACCAACACCTGGTTCACCAATCAACACAGGGTTGTTTTTTGTTTTACGAGATAAAATTTCAATCACACGTCTGATTTCTTCATCTCTACCGATGACAGGATCAATTTTGTGATCTTTCACTTCTTGTACCAAATCTCTGCCATATTTACTTAAGGCATCAAGTTGGCTTTCATTTGTTTTTTCGTCCATCTTCATACCTCCTCTTCTATCATTTTCTGCTTTGATGATATCTTTTAATGTGAAATGCAGCGTATTCATAAGTTCGTTTACAACTGGTGCATTTGTTTCAAAGATACCAATCAATAGATCCGCAGCACTCATATATGTATCGCCAAGTTTTTTCATATAATCCATAGCGTACTGATATCCCTGCTGAAGATAACGATCAATACTCAAGTCATTTGCTCCATCTACACTTGCCATGTTAGATAGTGATCTTTTCACAATCGTCAGAAATTTAGATTTTGGAACATTGATTCTTTCAAATATTCCATCCAGGTTGTCATCTTCACACATTGCACATAGAACATGTTCTACTGTAATCTGTGAATGATGATTTTCCTGTGCTTTTGTAACTGCATTATTAATAATTAGTTGGAGAATTTCAGTCATGATTTCAGGATTCATGATACCACCTCCTTTACAGTTTCTTATTTAAACTGGTTTTTAAATTTTGTCCAAAGTGTTTCAGACTTGGAGGATTCTTGTAACTCCTGTAACTGTTTATAGAGTTCTTTTTCTTTTCTAGAAAGGTCATCGTTTACTTTTATGCGAACAGTAACGATTTCATCACCCTTCTTGCCACCTCTAAGATCAACAACACCTTTGCCTTTAAGTCTTAACTTTGTACCATCCTGTGTACCTGCAGGGATCTTCATAGAAACATCCCCATCAATTGTAGGTACATCTACTGAAGTACCAATCGTAGCATCTACTGCACTGACTGGGATATCAAGATAAATATCTTTGCCATCTCTTACAAAATACTTATGTGGCTGTACATTGATTTCGATATAGAGATCACCATTTGGTCCACCATTGCTTCCTCTACTGCCCTTGCCAGCAACTCTTAACTGCTGACCACTGGAAATACCTGCAGGAATCTTGATTTCAACTGGTGAAGTCTTACGAGTGTAACCTTGTCCATGACATACATGACAAGCCTTTCTTACATGTTTCCCTGTTCCATGACAATCTGGGCATGGACTTTGTGTACGCATCATGCCAAACAAAGACTGTTGAACAGATTCAACATAGCCTGTACCATGACATCTTGGACAGTTTTCAATATCGCTCGGACTTTCAGCACCTGTTCCATGACAATGTTCACACTGCTCATCAAATGTCAGATTCAAAGTTTCTGTTTTACCAAAACATGCATCCATAAAGGAAATAGATATTCTTCTAAATACATCTTCACCCTTTTGTGGACCTTGCTTTGCTCTTGATCTAGATGAAGATGAGAAACCACCCATACCAGATCCAAAGATATCTCCAAAAATATCTCCAAAGTCGCTGAAGTTACCAGAAGAGAATCCAGAGAATCCGCCTCCAAATCCATTGCCACCAGCTGCTTGTGGATCTACACCTGCAAAACCAAACTGATCATAGGCCTGTCTTTTTTTAGGATCAGACAATACTTCATTTGCTTCATTGACTTCTTTAAATTTTTCAGCGGCATCAGGTTCTTTATTCAAATCCGGATGATACTTCTTAGCGAGCTTTCGATAGGCTCGTTTGATTTCATCATCGGTTGCATTTTTGGATACGCCTAATACCTCATAGTAATCTCGCTTATCTGCCATACAAAACCTCACTTATTCTTTGAAATAAGAATGCGGAAATTACATTCCGCATTCATTATGATTAATTCTTTTCTTTGAAATCAGCATCTACAACATCATCATTAGAGGATGAAGTATTGCCAGCTGATGCGGAAGGATCAGCCTGTGCACCTTGCTGCTGGTACATCTGTTGTGCCATAGCATTTGCTGCCTGTTCAAGAGCTTCCATCTTTGACTTCAATGTTTCCATATCATTCTTGTCAATTGCTTCCTGTAATTCATCTCTGAGCTTCTTAACTTCAGCCTTCTGATCTTCACTTACATTTGCATTGTCGCTCTTTAATGTTTCATCGATCTGGTTGATGAAAGCTTCAGCCTTGTTCTTTGTTTCGATTTCTTCCTTACGCTTATCATCTTCAGCCTTATGTTCTTCAGCTTCTCTAACCATTCTATCGATTTCATCATCACTTAATCCAGAAGAGTTCTGAATTGTAATGTGCTGTTCCTTATTTGTACCCTTATCCAATGCAGATACTTTAACGATACCGTTAACGTCGATATCAAACTTAACTTCGATCTGTGGAACACCACGTCTAGCTGGTGCGATACCATCTAACTGGAAGTT
Source organism: Bulleidia sp. HCP3S3_C9 (assembly GCF_052064035.1). Lineage (NCBI taxonomy): Bacteria > Bacillati > Bacillota > Erysipelotrichia > Erysipelotrichales > Erysipelotrichaceae > Bulleidia > Bulleidia sp. HCP3S3_C9. The sequence continues at coordinate 4,500 of NZ_JBQHWJ010000027.1, forward strand.
ACCAAGTGTCTTGTTGTCTGCAGCCATTGGTCTTTCACCCTGTAATACGTGGATATCTACTGCTGGCTGGTTATCTGCTGCTGTTGAGAATACTTGAGACTTGCTTGTTGGGATTGTAGTATTTCTTGGAATCAATACTGTCATAACACCGCCAAGTGTTTCAATACCTAAGCTTAATGGAGTAACGTCAAGTAATAATACGTCCTTGACATCACCACTGATGACACCACCCTGAATTGCAGCACCTAAAGCTACACATTCATCTGGGTTAACAGACTTGTTAGGTTCTTTACCAAGTTCTTTTTTTACAGCTTCCTGCACAGCAGGAATACGTGTAGAACCACCTACAAGTAATACCTGATCAAGATCACTGGAATTCAATCCAGCATCTCTTAATGCATTCTTTACAGGAACCATTGTTCTATCAACAAGATCCTTTGTCATAGCATCAAACTGTGCTCTTGTTAATGTTGCTTCTAAGTGTAATGGACCTTCAGGACCTGCAGAAATGAATGGTAAGGAAATCTGTGTCTGAACTGTTCCAGATAGATCCTTCTTAGCCTTTTCACTTGCTTCCTTCAATCTCTGTAAAGCCATCTTGTCAGCCTTAAGATCGATGTTATGTTCTTTCTTGAAGTTATCAGCTAACCAGTCAATGATCTTTTCATCAAAGTCATCACCACCAAGATGTGTATCACCTGCTGTAGATAATACTTCAAATGTACCATCTGCGATATCAAGAATAGATACATCGAATGTACCACCACCAAGATCGTATACAAGAATCTTGTGTTCAGTATTCTGATCCTTATCAAGTCCAAATGCTAATGCAGATGCTGTTGGTTCATTGATAATTCTTTCAACTTCTAATCCAGCAATCTTACCTGCATCCTTTGTTGCCTGACGCTGTGCGTCGTTGAAGTATGCAGGAACTGTAATTACAGCCTTGTCTACCTTTTCACCAAGATATGCTTCAGCATAATCCTTCAAGTAAGAAAGGATCATAGCGGATACTTCCTGTGGTGTATACTGCTTTCCTTCAAGTTCAACTTTCTTGTCTGTACCCATTAAACGCTTTACAGAATAAACTGTGTTCTTGTTTGTGATCAGCTGTCTTTTTGCAGCATCACCAACAATTCTTTCACCATTTTTAAAAGCTACAACAGAAGGAGTTGTTCTATTACCTTCAGGGTTAGCAATTACCTTTGCTTCCTTGCCTTCCATAACTGCTACGCAGCTGTTTGTAGTACCTAAGTCAATACCAATAATCTTACTCATATTCTTATTACCTCCCGGTTATTCGCTAACCTTTACCATAGCCGCTCTTAAGATGCGGTCTTTCAATTTATATCCTTTTTGCAGTACTTCTGTTACCATTCCTGGTTCTACACCTTCTTTAGCTTCTGTCATTAAAGCCTGATGCCAGTTACCATCGAATGGCTGTCCAAGTGCTTCGATTTCTGTAACGCCTTCTTTTTCAAGGCAAGTCTTCAGCTGGTTGTAGATCATTTCTACACCTTTACGATACGCTTCATCCTGTGTTGCCTGTGCCAATGCTCTTTCGCAGTTATCCAATACAGGTAATACTTCTTTTGCGAATGACTGAATATGATACTTCTGTTTCTGTTCATATTCGTTCATCAGTCTCTTTCTTGTATTTTCTGTATCTGCATAAGCCATAGCATACGCATTTTTGAGTTTTGCGATTTCTTCATCTTTCTTTTTGATTGCTTCATTTAATGAAGCAATCACATCTTCGCTTGTTTCTTTTGTTTCTTCTGTTTTTTCTGTTTCAACGTTTTCTTCTGTTTCTTCAGCGACGACAGCCTCGTCCTTTTCTTCAACTTTCTTTTCGTCTTTATTCACTATCATCACCTCCAGTTTTATACATTTTTTCTATCATTCTTGCCGCATATTCAACCATGCTGACAACTTTGTCATAATTCATTCTGCTAGGCCCAATAACCATGAATTCACCAGTTTCGTCACCATTGACTTTAAACTTGCTTCTAACGACTGCCAAATCGTTATACCATGTCAATTCTGCACCGCTTCTTGTAGATACAGCCACCGCATTTTCATTGGTATTCATCTTTTTCCATACCGATGCATCATTGAACATTGTCATCATTTTTTTCAGCTTGTTAATATCTTCAAACTCCGGCTGATATAACATACGATCTTTTCCAGAGAAGTAGACATTATCAGAAGCAAACTTGACAAATGCTTTTACAAAAGCTGTAAATAACATTTCATGACGCTGTACGACACTGCCGAGATCTGGCTTGATGGATTCCATCTTTTCTGCTAAATCTGTGATTGGCGTACCTTTGAGTTTTTGATTCAGAATATCCGTGCATGTTTCAATATCCTTGAATGGAATATCTTCATCAAAGTGAAAATTCTTTGTTTCTGTATGGCCTGAATCTGTAATAAAGACGCATACCGCATTTCTTTCATCAATTGGGAACAATTTAATATGTTCCAGTCTTTGTGAAGAAGCATCCGGACCAATTGCACCGCTTGTCATATTTGTCATATCACTTAAGATCTGACAGCTTTGTTGAATTGCATCTTCAACATTCAGGTTACTTGTTTCAAATGCATTTCTAATTGCGACTTCCATTTTCTTATCCAGTGAAGATTCGCTCAGTAGATTTTCGCAATAGAATTTATAACCCATTGTTGAAGGAACTCTTCCTGAAGATGTATGTGTTTTTTCAAGATATCCCATTTCTTCAAGTGCCTGCAGATCATTACGGATCGTAGCACTGGAGTATGGCAGATGATATCTTGTCTGTAATGTTTTCGAGCCAACTGGTTCAGCGTTTTGAATGAAGTCATCCACAACAGCCTTGAATATTTCAATTCTTCTTGGCGTCAGCATTCCATACACCTCCTTTTTTAGCACTCTTTCTTCGTGCCTGCTAGTATAGTATACCTTTAAATTAGCAGAGTCAAGATTTGAGTGCTAAATTCTTTCAATTCTTTTTTCAAACAAAAAAATCCAGATATTTCCGGACTTAATTGTGCTTGTAATATGTAATTTTCATGATTCCATAGACAGATTCCTTATGGTAGTGAAAATGTTGAAATGTATCTACGTGATAGTTTTCTTCCTGCAAGGATTCTATCACAACAACACCATTCTCATCTAACAAATTATTGTCATCAATATACTGCATGACTTCTAAATTTTTCTGTTTTGCATATGGTGGATCCAAATAGATCAAACGGAATTTCTTTCCTTCTTCTTTCATTCTAGAAAGCATCTTCATGTCTGCAATCGGATACACTTTCGTTCTATCTTCTACCTTTAAAGAAGCAATGTTATTTCTAATGACAGAACAGGCAATACGATCATTATCAGAAAAGTATGCATTGTCCATACCTCTAGAAAGTGCTTCTAAGCCAACAGCACCACTCCCTGCATAGAGATCCAATACATTTCCACCATCAAAGTATCCACCCAGCGACGAAAAGACAGCTTCCTTTACTTTATCTAAAGTTGGTCTAGTTGCGTTCCCTTTTTTTGTTTCCAGTCTTCTAGAAGCAAATTCTCCTGCAATAATTCTCATTCGATCTCCTTTCTGTTGTATTGTGAAATGACGGCCTGTGCAATTCCTACACAGAACATAATTGATAACGTAGATGATCCACCAGATGAAATCAGCAGCAAAGGAACACCTGTCAAAGGAATCATACCCGTAACACCACCAATATTAAAGAAGCAATGGACAACAAAATACATCGCTGTACCAACAAGTATGATCTTTGCTTTTTCATTTTTTATTTTATTGGCATAGTTCAACAGTCTGAAAATAATGACACTATACAAACCAATTAACGCAAGAAAGCCAATAAAACCACATTCTTCTACAAGAATTGAAAGAATAAAGTCAGTATTTGCGGCTGGGAAATCTGTATATTTTCTAACAGAATTACCAAATCCAACCCCAAATAAACCACCATCAACAAATGAAACAAGTCCTTTTACAATCTGATAGCTGGATCCATAAATATCTTCAAATGGATTGACAGCTGAAAGAAATCGATTGATTTGATATGTCGAAAGCATTGGCAAATGTTCAATAAACTTTACACCCTGAGGAGAAAGAATAAATACAGCTACAGCAACCGTAACACAGAAGCATATTTTTAATCCGCCCTGAAATTTTTTTAATTGCGGATGATTGGGAAGCAATAAGCAGACACACACAATCAAAAAGTTAACTGCCATACTTCCAAAGTCATGCTGCAGAAATACAATCGTTAATAAATAGATTCCAATAAACAATAATGGTCTTAATAACAATTTTTTTGCATTTGGATATGTTTTTTTTACATCACCTAGATATGCCGCAATAATTAATATAGATACAATTTTAGCAAATTCACTTGGCTGAATTGATATCTCTAATCCTGGAAAAGGAATACGGATCCAGGCATGTGCACCGCCTGAAGCTTTAAAGAAAATACAAGAAACAAGTAATGCTTCCATAAATATAATGCACCAGGAAAACGATGATTTTTTTAATTTATCAAGTCGAAACCAGTTTGAAAATTTACACATTCCAAAATAGCCAAAAATAACAAATATAATCTGTTTCACAACTGTTTTCACTAAATATGTCGTATCTTTGACTGCTAAACCCATAGAGGCAGAGCCAATCATTAATGTTCCATAGATGATCAGTGCTACCATTGCCAAGTGAATTGGCAAGTCACTTCCACCACTCATTAAAAAAGAAAATAATCCTTCTTTTAATTTCCACTTTTTTTTATTTGTTGTCATGCAAAATATTGTATCATCATTTTGACTTTTTTATCGCATATGATTAGAATACTAGAGAGGTTTTTTATGTTAATAAATAATGATACTATTGTGAAAGATACAGATCCGATCATTCGTGAAAAGAGTGAAATCGTTACATTACCACTATCAAAGGAAGATGAAACACTCCTGAGAGAAATGCTGCAATATGTCAAAGACAGCACAGATGAAGAAAAAGCAGAAAAGATGAATCTTAGACCTGCGGTTGGAATCAGTGCGATTCAGGTTGGCATCAAAAAACAGATGACAGCTGTCGTTGTTGATGACCTGGATAAAAATGGTGAACCTGAACACTTTGAATATATGCTTGTTAATCCTAGAATTGTTTCTTCTTCTGTACAGAAAGCATACCTGCATTCTGGTGAAGGATGTTTGTCTGTTGTAAATCAACATGATGGCTATGTTGTTAGAAGTGCAAGAATTACAGTCAAGGCATTTGATCTATGTACAAATAAGGATATTACAATTCGTGCCAGAGGATATCTTGCAATTGTTCTGCAACATGAAATTGATCATTTTTCAGGCATTTTATTCTATGATCACATCAACAAGAAAGATCCTTTCAAAGAAGTTGAAGGTGCTCTTGTAATCTAATTGAATTCACTATCGAATACGTTACAAAAAATGTTATAATGGTTACGCCGTTAGAACATTTTTAAGTTTTTTTATAATATTGGAGATAATAATGAGTGAAGTAAAGACAAAAAGAAAAACTGCACGTCATAATGTTCGTTATGATGAAATAGCGGAACAAAAAGAAGTGGTTATTGATCACAAAACAGATACTCTTGTCTATGCTATGGGTGGACTTGGTGAAGTTGGCAAAAATATGTACTGCGTTGAACATGATGACGAAATCATCATCATTGACTGTGGTGTTATTTTCCCAGACAGTGACTTATTAGGCGTAGACTATGTCATTCCAGATTTTACATATCTTCAGCAGAACCAGTCAAAGATCAAAGCATTGGTCATTACACACGGTCATGAAGATCATATTGGTGGATTGCCTTTCTTCTTAAAACAGGTTCGCATCAAGGAAATCTGGGCTGGTCCATTCGCTAAAGCGTTGATTGAAAAAAAACTAGATGAACATCACCTCTTAAGAAGTGTAAAGATTCGTGAAATCAATTCTGAAGAAAGTAGAATCAGAACAAAATATTTTTCTATTGGTTTTGTAGATACTGTCCATTCCATCCCTGATTCTTATGGAATTTTCATCAATACACCAAATGGCAGAATTTTTGAAACTGGTGACTTCAAATTTGATTTGACACCTATTGGAAAGAACTCTGACTATCAGAAAATGGCTTATATCGGACAGATTGGTGTCACTTTATTAATGAGTGACTCTACAAACTCTTCTGTTCCTGGATGGTCTATTTCTGAAGGTAAAGTTGCACAGGCAATCAACGAACAGATGGCAAAGACACCAGGCAGAATGATTGTTTCTACATTCGCATCTAATACATACCGTTTGGCACAGATTCTTGAAGCTGCAGTTGCATGTAATCGTAAAGTTGCGGTATTCGGAAGAAGTATGGAAAATGTACTGGATATCGGAAGAAGGCTTGGATATATCAATATCCCTGATTCCTCTTTTATTACAGGCAATGAATTAAATACACTTCCAGCAAATCGAATCTGTATTATGTGCACGGGTTCTCAAGGTGAGCCAATGGCAGCATTAAGTAGAATTGCAAATGGAACACATCGTTTCATTAAGATTTTACCTGGTGATACTGTATTGTTCTCATCTAACCCTATTCCTGGCAATGCGGTATCTGTTGGCGGTGTCATCAACCAGCTGACAAGAGTTGGAGCGAACGTTATTACAAACTCCCCTCTGACATCCTTCCATACAACAGGTCACGCACCACAGGAAGAACAGAAATTAATGTTAAATCTGATCAAGCCTAAATACTTTATGCCTAATCATGGTGAATATAAAATGCTTGTTCAGCACTCTCAGACTGCTATGACAACGGGCATTCCAAAAGAGAACTGCTTTGTATGTGCGAATGGTGACGTGCTTGTATTGAGAAATGAAGAAGTATTTGAAGCAAAGGAACGTATTCAGACAGATGCCATCTATGTTGATGGAAATGATGCCTCAGGCTTAAGTACATCTGTTATTAAAGATCGTCGTATCTTAGCTGAAAATGGTCTTGTCGCTGTTATCGTAACAATTGATTCTAGATACAATAAGATCCTATGCAGACCAAATATTGTTTCTCGTGGATTTGTATACATCAAAGAATCACAGACATTGTTAAAAGAAGCAGAATTGATTGTTTATGATGCATTAAAGAAAAAGATGCAGCAAAGAACAACATTTGGTGAATTAAAGAATTGCATTCGTTCTTCTTTAGAACCATATCTCTACAAGAAAACAAATCGTAATCCAATTGTCATTCCTATCATCTTAAATCAAAAAGCAGCCATGGAAGAAATACAGGCAAAGATGAAGGCAAGACAAGCTTCTACAAGACGTAAATAAAAACCGGAATTTCCGGTTTTTTTATTGCTTTGGTAGCAGTGTAATGATGGAATGACTGTCTAATAGATGTTGATTAATATCCAATGTACTGGATGCAATTTGCTTTATCGATGGTATTGTATTCTGCATGATGTCATGAATATCTTCTAAAACATCATACCCTTGATTTCCGTTTCTATAATGCATGAGGATCGTTAAACCAGCATTCACTGTTTCAATGATTTCTTTTGCTTCTATAGAATTGATCGTATAATGTCCACCACAAGGAATCAGTAAGATATCAACTTTTAATTCTTCATATTCTTCTTTTGTTGGAAGCCTTCCAATATCTCCTAAATGTGCAAGGCGTATCCCATGAATATTTAAAACTGTAATGCGATTCATTCCGCGTTTTTTTCCATCATGATGATCATGTGGAACAATAATCAATTCTTTTGGAAATGGTTCTTTGTTTTCTGAATGAACAAGATGTGCTGCATTATGATCAGCATGTTCATGGGAACAATATACTGCATCTACACGTATATCTTTTGGTAATGTGAATCCCGGTACACTGCCATCTTCATACGGATCAAATAAGATACGTGAATTATTTTCTTCAACAAGAAAACAAGAATGTCCATAATACGTAATTTTCATAATAGGTATCTCCTTTTCATAAGTATAAAAAAAGATGATAGCTTTGACTACCATCTTTCAATAGAATTACTTAACTTCAACAATCTTCATCATATTTGCAGATCCTTCACCTGTTGGATAACCTGCAGAAATGATAATTAACTGACCCTTCTTAACGCCATAGTCCTTAGCAAATAGTGATGCAAGATCATCATCATTTGTCATTGTATTCTGAACATCAGAGAATAGAGGAATTACACCCCAGTAAGATTCAAGCTTACGCTGTGTATCCTTTGTGAATGTAACTGCTAAGATTGGTACATTAGGTCTGAACTTAGAAATACGACGAGCTGTTGTACCACCCTGTGTGAATGCAACGATTGCACCAATGTTATCTAATGTTAAAGTAGCATCAGAAATTGCAATACTTACTGCATCCTGTACAGTCTTGTTGCTTGTTGTCTTCAACCAGTCAAGTCTATCTCTGTATGGAAGAATCTTTTCAGCTTCTTCTGCAATCTGGCTCATTGTTTCACAAGCTTCAACTGGATAATCACCAGCTGCACTTTCAGCAGATAACATAACACCATCTGTACCATCTAATACAGCGTTGCATACGTCTGAAGCTTCAGCTCTAGTACATCTTGGGTTGTGTGTCATAGAGTCAAGCATATGTGTAGCTGTAATAACTGGCTTGCCAACGATATTTGCCTGACGAATGATATGCTTCTGATATACAGGAACTAACATTGTAGGAATTTCTACACCTAAGTCACCACGAGCTACCATGACACCATCAGCAACATCAAGGATTTCGCTAACATTGTCATAACCTTCCTGGTTTTCAATCTTGGCAATAATGTTGATATGTGGTTTACCTTCTTCAATACAGATCTTTCTGATTGCATTTATATCAGCTGGACGACGTGTAAATGAAGCAAAGATAAAGTCTACATTATTCTGACATCCAAAACGGATATCAGCTTCATCCTTTTCAGAAAGGAATGGCATAGAAAGCTTAACACCAGGAACGTTACATCCCTTATGAGAAGAAATAGGACCAGCTACTTCAACTCTGCACTTTAATTCATTACCATCATTTTCAAGAACTGTAAGTCTCATCTTACCGTCATTGATCAAAATTTCATTTCCACTAGCTAAATCGTCAAATAATTCAGGAACCTGAATATGGAATCTTTCGTGTGTTCCTTCACATTCAGCCTTTTCAATATAAACGATTTCACCAATCTGATATTCTTCTGTATCATTTACAAAGTTACCAAGACGAATTTCTGGTCCCTTTGTATCTAGTGCAACACCTAAGTTGATGCCTGTTGCTTCTGATACTTGACGTACCATCTTGATTCTAGCAAGGTGTTCTTCGTGTGATCCATGAGAGAAATTGAGACGTGCAATATTCATACCTGCCTGAGCAAGCTTTGCTAATGTCTCAACATTTTCGGACGCTGGTCCAATCGTACAAACAACTTTTGTTTTCTTAAATAAATGTTTCATAATTCCCCTTTTTATACTAAACGATCGAATAAACGATATAACTGCTTTCTACTCTTCTTAGGTCTGTCTAAAGCTTCCTGAATTGGCATTGATGTGATTTCATTATCAATGATACCAACACAATGTCCACCAATTCCTTCCATCAATAGATCAACTGCCTTTTCACCCATTCTACTCGCTAGAATACGGTCAGTTGGCGTTGGTGAACCACCACGCTGGATATGACCTAAAACAGTTGCTCTTCCTGAGAAATTTGTGGATAAAGAAACCTTCTTTGCTAAAGCATCTGTATCTGTAATCTTTTCAGAAATGATTACAATCGCATGATTCTTTTTAGCAGCATCAGAAAGATATCTAAGGTTTTCAAGCACTTCTAATTCATCATATCCTGTTTCAGGTGTGATAACCATTTCAGCACCACAGCTGATTGCAGTATAGAGCGCTAAGTCTCCACAATGGTTGCCCATGACTTCAACAATAGAACATCTATGATGACTAGAAGACGTATCTCTCAATTTATCGACGTTTTCAATACACGTATTCAACGCGGTATCGAATCCGATTGTGAAGTCAGTGCCCGGAATATCGTTATCAATCGTACCAGGTAAACCAATACAGTTGATACCTTTCTTTGTTAATGCAAGTGCGCCTCTATAAGAACCGTCACCCCCTACAACGACAAGAGCTTCAATGCCTTCTCGCTGTAAATTCTTAATACACTGATTCTGAATTTCTTCGTTCCTGAATTCAGGTAAACGAGCTGTGCCAAGCTTTGTTCCACCACGATCTAGAATATCCGAAACGTCTGTTCTAGTTAATGATTCAAAATTACTTTCTAATAAGCCGCGGTAGCCGTTATATACACCGACAACTTCGATTCCGTTATTTAAACCAATACGTGTTACAGAACGGATTGCTGCATTCATACCTGGTGCATCTCCACCTGATGTAAGAACTCCAATTTTCCTTACCATAATCGTACCCTTTCCTCTTTGAATACCGTTTATATATTAGCATTGCAAAAATTAAAAAAAAAGCTAAATTTTTCACAATTTTCTTGAAATTATTTGTTAAACGCTTACAATTATTACTTTTCTGAAATCGTTTCCAAATTCTTGTGAAAAAATAAAAAAAAGTACATAAAATGACATTTCTGTCACAATATGTACTTCCTATCATTCAAGTTATTTGAAGTGTTGAAATTTATTCAATTCCTCATGTTATTTGAAAATGATTTTTTGCATCTCATCCATTTAGAAGTGTTATTTTCAATGGATAATATATTGACATTTTCCACTGTCAATATCACAAGTAAAAATTCTCATTCCTTGATTTCCATAACAGCTTCCTATGAGCTGATGATTCCATATTCTAGCAATTGTTGAAAATTCTGAATGCTGTAATCCAATCGGCACCGCACCTAATGCATTTTCACCTAACGTGTTACATGGTCTGATTTCTTTTACTAAGTTTTTATTCCAGTCATAAATTCGATAGGTCGTATGTTCTTCGTTATATGATGTTGTATATACATAATCATCATCAAAATAGTCAATCGTGCAGTCATTGATAGTAAAAGTAATATTTCCATTATTTATGTCTTTGATTTCAGAAACTATGTGATTTCCATTATCTTCCAAGATGTAATAAGAAACTTGATCTTTATACATTGCAACATATGATGCTTCACCTGAGCATACAGTTTTTTGATCATATGTTTCCATATCAATTTTCACCAGTTCGTTTGCTAATTTGACGTAAATAGAATTTTCATAAACACACATATTGTAAATGCTTGTATCAAAAGAAATTTGTTTCATTTCTTTTCCATCCAATGAATAAAAATGAAGAATACTTTTACCATCTAATATTTCTTTAACCACAATCGTTGATTTTTGTAAAAAGAATCCACCAGGTGCATAATTCAATGCAAGAATTTTATACCGTTGTCTGCAATCTTTTGTCAGATAATTCAAATGGTATTCTATATTTCCTTCAACGTTATCATACATACTTGCATATATCAAACCATCATTAAATATTTGTAAATTTATAAAAGGAAGACTTAAATCACTATATCTTTCAGGAGAACGATTGAGTTGTGCTACATTTTCAACCTGTTTGTCATCTACATAATGTAGTGATCCTACTTTCATTGCAGAATTCCCTGATTCGTAAGCATATAATCCACAAATTTCATCTAGATAATACAGAGCTGAATCTGTTTGCGCTAAACCAAGATAATTAACATAGAATGATTGTGCAAGTTGATTTGTTTCTTCACTTTTTAAATGGAATGAAGATGAACAACCTGTAATGATAAAAGTAAAGATAACTACTGCAAGTATTTTATTATTTATGTTTTGAATCTTGCCAAACATAATATATCTCCTTCATTTCAAATGAGATACTATATCTATTATTACAGAAAAAAAAGAGAAATCACAAATAATTCCTCCTGTTTTCACATACTAATTCAATTGGTTTTGCCATGGAACGAATACGTTCCATAATACGCATTGCTTTCAGTTTTTCCTGCTTTCCTTTATTTGTTACAACGAAGTGATTTCTCAATGATTCAAGATCTTCATTGCTTGTGAACCATGTTGGAAGTCTTTTTTCATAACGTTCATTGAGAATTGGAAAAAGAATAGAATCACGATTCCATTCTGTCACGCTTTCTCCGCCAATTTCATCAATGACAAGAAATGGAACAAACTTCAAAATATCAAGCTCTTGCTTATATTCTCCTGCCTGAACTCTAGAAGCCATGCGCTGTACAAAAGACGGATAATGAATGAATGCTGCTTTCTTCTTATCTCTTGCATATGCATTGCATGCACACGCGCAAAGATATGTTTTTCCAACACCCATAGAACCATATAGATATACACCAACATGATCATTGAAACACGCAAGTGCCTGGGAATATGCAGAAACATATTCATTCTTTTCTTTTGTCAGATCAATCTTAGAAAATGAAACAGAACATAGATGATCTGGCATATCATTGATTAAGAAATAGTCAAGATGTTTCCTTTCTTCCAGTCTTTGTCTCATATATTTACATGCATGCTTATCTGTATGTAAATATCCGTCATCAACCAGATGATCAAAATAGCCTGGCTCTTTCTGTTTGCATTGGCTTAACCCTTTGCATCCAATACATCTAGAAAAAGAAGCATACCATCTTTCAATATAGTATGGGTGTGTATCAATACGTTCCAATGGAATATGATGATTCTCTAATGTCTGCATCAATACTGTATTATTCTTGATTTCATCAGACAATGCTTTCGCTTTTTGCAGTTCATCTTCTTTTCGCATGTCTTTAAATATTGTATGTTCCATTATTTTCCTCGCATTTTCTTCTGCAATTCAAGAGCTTTTGCTAATGTATCCTGATCGACTGGCGTAGACTGAATCGTTCCTTGTTCCTGTCGTTTCATATATTCAGGCATTTCTATCTGCGTGTCTAGTCGATAGGAAGTATTTCGATGAATCACTTTCTTTGTCTGCTGAATTGCCTGCTCTTTTGTTGTAATACCATCTCTTGCCCATTCTCCAGAAACCATATCAACAAATCGATTGTTGAGTCGATTATCAGAAATCTTCAGAATATATTCAATCATAATATTGATGACTGGTGATGGAAAATGCATATCTAAGGAAAGACGTTCCAGAATCTTTTTATCATTCATACTCACAGCAGCACCATTCTGCTTGCTGATCAAAAATGAGATTGGTGGCAGATCATATGGATCCTTTGACTTCACAACATCTGGTTTTGACATTTCACATAAGAACTTTAACCGTTCTGTATTCAATTCATTCTTTTCAATAGAAACACTCTTGGATACTTTTACACGCATTGTATCAGCATCTAAGCCATACAATGTTGCAAGTCTTCCAATATAGGCAAGATTTTCCTGCGTTCTTAAATCTGATGGGAATACAGTAGAAGAAGTTGTCGCAAAGAAATGTTCATAGTCGAAATTGATCTGAATATCATCACCATTGAATTGATATCTTGGCTTCACATTTGTATAGACAACTGTGTTGTTATAATCTTCTTCCTTCACATTCTTCATGGATACTGTAATTTCTTTGAATTCATTTGGATGAAGATTGCACCCTTCATATTTTGCATTGGATTCATCAAATGTCTTCTTACCTGCTGTTTGAATATAGCGATTTGCATAAATGTTCGTTGACAAAAAATCACGTGGAGAAAGAGGAGAATGCATCTGATACACATAGACATTCTTTGTATCAGTCTGTTTGACATATGTTCTTAGCAGCATATATTCTTCCAGCTTTCTACGTGCATGTAAGAATGTATCAATTTGAATCATATTCATGATATTAAACAAACGTGCATGTTTAAATGCTGTATGTGTATTTTTACTTTCCGATGCAAGCGTTAAATATACAAGTACTGCATCCCCGCCAATTAATGGCTGATACAGCGTCATTAAAGATTCCAGATCCGAAGAAGATAAATCTCTTGTTAAATAGACACGATATGTATCTTTTGTCTTAAGCTCCACGACGAATCTCCTTTCGCGTTTGGGCTACAAATTGATTGACCTTACTTCCAAGCTCCTTCAAATCTCCATTGTTTTCAATCACGAAATCAGCTTTTTCTACCTGCAGAGATGGATCAATCTGTGATGCATAGCGATCTAAAGCTTCCTGACGTGTATATTCACGATCTTCTTCCATTCTCTTGATTGCTGTATCTTTATCACATGTTACCACAAGAACTTTATCAAATTCCTCTTCCAGATTTGCTTCAAACAATAGCGGAATTTCTGCAAATACAATTGCATCTTTCTGATGATTTGCGAAGAAATTTCTCATTCCTTCAATCACATACGGGTGAACAATTGCATTCACTGCTTTTCTTTTTTCTTCATCATTAAAAATGATGGAAGCCATTTTTTTACGATCAATATCTCCACTTTCATCTAATACATCTTCAGAAAGAACTTCTAAGAGTGGCTGAAAACATGGATTGGATGCATGTGTTGCCATCTTTGCATAATTATCTGCATTAAATACAGAAAATCCCATTCTGCGAAACAATATAGAAACACTTGTTTTTCCAGATGCAATCGTTCCTGTAATTCCAATTTTCATATTCTTCACTCCTTATTTTGCTTCATACCAGTCTTTGCCGACAGCACATTCACTTGTGAGTGGAACTTTCAATTCCATTGCGTGATTCATGCCTTCTTCAACAATCTTTTTCATGAGTTCTTCTTCCCCATTTACAACATTAAAAATCAATTCATCGTGTACCTGAAGAATCATTTTACTCTGAACATTTTTATCCTTCATCATTTGATCAATACGAATCATCGCAATTTTAATCAAATCTGCACTGGATCCCTGAATTGGTGCGTTCATCGCTGCACGTTTGCCAAATTCACGCATCATATGCTGGTTGCTGTGAATTTCCGGAATTTCTCTTCTTCTTCCACAGATTGTCGTAACATATCCATTCTTTTCACATTCTTTGACAATTTCATTCATATAAGAACGAATACCAGGGAATTTTTCATAATAACGATCAATGAAATCTTTTGCTTCAAAACGAGAAATATTCATCTGTTTTGCCAAACCAAATTCACTGATGCCATAGACAACACCAAAGTTCACTGTCTTTGCTTTACGACGCATGTCTGATGTCACTTCGTCCTGATCTACATCAAAAATATCCATTGCGGTCTTTGTATGGGCATCCACACCATTCTGGAATGCTTCAATCAGATTTTCTTCATTAGCCATATGTGCAAGCATACGAAGTTCAATCTGGTGATAGTCACAGCTCATCAATAGACAATTTTCTTCTGGTTTAAATGCCTTACGAATCTGTTTTCCTTCTTCATCACGCACAGAAATATTCTGCAGGTTTGGCTCAGAAGAAGATAGTCGTCCTGTCTGTGTTGCACATTGATTATAGATTGTATGAATTTTTCCGTCTTTCTGAATATACTTCTTTAAGCCTTCCGCATATGTAGAATAGATTTTTGATAATTTACGATACGTTAAAATATGATCAATAATTGGATGAATACCAGAAAGGCTTTCCAGTTTTTCAGCACTTGTTGTTCTTTTCTTTCCACTTGGCAAACCAAGATTATCATATAATACTTCACTCAACTGTTTTGGTGAATTGATATTGAACTCTCTATGTGCTTCTTCATAGATTGCTTTTGTTTCAGTTTGAATACGTTCAAATGTATCTGTTGCGATTGCATCTAATACTGAAATATCACAACGGATGCCTTCCTTTTCCATTTCATACAATATTTTTGTAAGAGGAAGTTCAATCTCACGATATAGCTTTTCCATATCCATAGAAACAAGCTTTAAGTATGTTTCTTCATATAATTTCTGAATATTCATGCTTGAAGCACATGCATATTCTTTCTGCATATTTTCATCAATAAATAAAACAGGTTTATTTGCTTTTCCATAAACATCTTCATACTTGATTTCTGTCGTTAGACCATACGCATCAAAAATCTTCTCTGTAGAAGTCAATGTAGAATCACAAAGAGACGCTAAAATCATAACATCATCATGAAATGCTACCGATAAGCCAATACGATTTAACAGATGCATATTTCTTTTGACATCATAGCCGATCTTATATGGTGTATCATCCTTTAAATACGCAAGCAAAGCTTCATCTTTCAAAACATTTTCTAAAGAAATATAATACGCATTCTCATCTTTACACAAAGCAAAGCCATGGATATCCGCTACCATAAAGTTTGATGTATCTGCATCTACAAAGATATAAGATTCATTCTTCAAAAATTCTTCTGGTATCTTTTCAACACGTGCAAAAGAAATTTCTTTCTTCACAGTTTTTGTTTCAGGAACATAAGAATCATTGATTTTATCTTCATATCTGGATGCCAGCTTATTCATATCCAGTGAATGTAAAAAGCGAACAAGATCTCCATAGTCTGGAGTAAAAATTAAATCTTCAAATGTAAATGGAAGTTCTACGTCACGTTTAATTGTTGCGAGTTTCTTAGATAACAAAGCATCATCATGTCCTTGGATAATTTTTTTACCAAGTGCTCCTTTGATTTCATTTTCATGTTCTAAAACACCTTCTACACTTCCATACTGATTCAATAATTTCAGTGCTGTTTTTTCACCAACACCTGGAATCCCAGGATAATTATCAGAGCTGTCTCCCATCAAACCTTTCATATCAATGATTTGAATCGGTTCAATTCCCATATCTTCTTTGATCTTTTCTTTTGTTATGACATCCATATCAGTGATGCCCTTTTTCATCAATAAGATCGAAGTATCTTCATCTGCAAGCTGCAGTAAATCATGATCACTTGTTAAAATTGTTGTAATGGTATCTTCTTTGAATGCATCACTGGCTGTCCCAATCAAATCATCCGCTTCAATATTTTCCATTTCAATCCATTTGATATGATATGCATCACAATACTCTCTTACCATCTGAAATTGAGGAACAAGATCATCTGGCGTAGGTTTTCTTCCACCTTTATAGTCTGCATATAAATCATGACGGAATGTATGTTTACCTGCATCAAATGCAACCATAATTGCATCTGGTTCAATCATGTCAATTGCTTTCTGCATCATATTTGCAAAAGCAAATACCGCATTTGTTGGAACACCTGCAGAAGTTGTCATTCTGCTTCCAGCATATGCAGTTGCATAATATGCACGAAACAACATAGAGTTGCCATCTGTAATGAGTAATTTTTTCATATATTTCTCCTTAAAAGCAGTGAACGACTACTCCTGTTCACTTTTTTCAATAATACTTTTTAGATTCTGTAAGTTCTGATAAGAAATAGAGATATAATCTTTTCCTGCATTATATTCTTCATCCGATAATGAAGATAGATTACTGAGATCAATTTTAGATAATTGACAATCATCTTTAACTCTTTTATAAAGTTCAATCATATCTTCACTCATATTTGGTTCATAAGAGATGTATTTCATACCATCTTCTTTGATTTTCTTCTCAATTGCCTGCAGCTGTTCTTTATTCGGCAAAGAACCATAACGGCTTAACACAACGGGATCAATCACAAAACCATAATTCTTCTGCCAGGAAGTAAAGCAGGACGACATGCTGACAAAGCGAATGACATCTCCATTTTTTTCAAGGCTTGTTGAAAGTGCCTGGTATTGTGCATCAATATTCACAAGATCTTCTTCTAAGTCTTTATAGTTTTCTTCTACTGTTTTTGCGTTGGCGATATCATTGGAAACAAGGAAGTCTTTGATCTGTGTTGCCATAGATAACATTGTAATTGGATCCATCCATAGACAAAGATCTTTTTCATATTTATCTACAGAATCAAATACTTTACCATCATAAAATGGTGTCTGTTCATAGACAATGCCATCTTCTGTTTCTTTCTTTGCATATCTTTTAAAATCATATACTGCATTCTTAGAACTTAAGTCAATTTTCTGAATTCCACTATCCTTGATTGTTTGAGAATTTGTAGCATAGTATGGTTCTAGATCTCCAATATGAAATAGAACCTTTCCACTTTCCAGCAAATCTGTAAAATCATCACTGACAGTTGAAAGCTGAACAATCGAATTATCTTTCTGTACAGATTGATATTGTTGTGTATTTGCACATAATCGATCAAGAATATACCCAATTGGATATACTGTATATAAGATCTTCACACGTTTATTTGTACAGCCTGTAAGTACACACGCTGTCAATGAAAGAACAATCAATGATTTTAACAAACGTTTCATTCTACATCCTCCACTGGATCAAAACTGCGAATTTTAAGATAGATGACTCGCAAAGCTAGATATCCAGGTATCGCAATCACTAAGCCAACAATGCCAAATAAACCCGAAAAAGCAAAAATAGAGAACAGCGCCCATAGAGGTGTAACGGAAGTATTATGAGAATGCACTAATGGCGCAATAACATATTCATCTACCTGTGATAATACAACAATTAAAATAATCAATAAAAATACTCTTCCATCTGGAATTGCAATCGCTGTTAAAATACCAATACAGTTGACAATTGTTGGACCAATATATGGAATCAATAATGAAATACTTGTCAGCAAAGCCATCATCAGCCAGTCATCATGACCAATCAATACATATACAAGCATATATTCAACGAATTTAATCAGCATCAATATAATCAATGAATGAATATAATCTGATACTTCATCATTAATGGATAACATACATTCATAAAACACTTTTGAAATTCTTCTAGAAAGTTTAAAGAAATTAAAACGGATTTTGTCCCATTCAATGCACATAAAAATAGAAATAATGATGGAAAAAATTCCACTTGTAATCGTCCCAATTGCATTATTGAGAAACTTAGGAATGGAATTCGAAATCTCTGGCACAAGTGCAGATAATGACTTCAATGAACTTGTTGCATCTTTCACGATTTCAAACAAAAATGTATTTTCTGAAGCATGCCTGGACATTTCTGCATATTTATCCATCAGATAATTGACACTGTTAATAATGGAATTGATAAATGCAGATGTTCTAGTCAAAAACATAGGAACAATGGAACAAGCAAGCCATGTCAGAAACACAAAAATCGCCATATAGGAAATCGCAATCATCACCCCACGTTTGATATGATGCTTTTCTCCAAATGCAATTGGTTTTTTCAAAATATATGCAATGACAAAGCCAATCAGAAATGGTGAAAGAATGCTCCATGCTTTTGTGATGATCCATCCCCAGAATTTACCTGTCTGCAAACAAAGCCATATTGCTAATAAAACCAGTACAAGCTTAATGAGTGCCTGTGTAGATATTTCGTGATTTAATGTATTCGTAATTTTTTCCAATATTTTCATGTCTCATATTTTATCATTTTTTGTCCAGTTTTTCTCATTGATGGATAGGATTCTTTCATAGATTACAGAATAACATTGCTGGCCAGTTACAATTAAGTGATCCAGAATATTGATATCTACAAGTTTTGCTGCTTCTATGATTTGCTTTGTAATGGTTCTATCTTCCAGTGAAGGCATGTAGTTTTGAGATGGATGATTGTGTACAAGAATCAAAGAAACTGCACCTTTCAACAAAGCTTCCTTCATGATTTCTCTAGGATAAACATGTGCAGAATTCACAGTTCCCCTGAATAAAACTTCACTTGAAATAATACGATTGCTAGAATCTAAATAGACAACCATAAAATTCTCTATTCTTTCAAAACCAATAGATACCTGTAAATATTGTAAGAATGATTCTGGTGAATGAATCACGTTCTCATTTTCAATCTTTTCAAAACAGATACGTTTCAATAATGTAAACGTTGCCTGCAATTCGATTGCTTTGATTGTAGAAATACCTTTGATTTGTTTTAATTCATTGATTGATAAAGATGACAGTCTTCCAATCCCGCCACTCATTTTTAAAAGCTCTTCTGCTACTTCTAAAGCTGAATGATTCTTTGTACCATTTCTTAAAATCAATGCCAGCAGCTCACAATTGCTTAAAGAATGAATTCCAAAGTGAATTGCTTTTTCTCTTGGCTTTTCAAACTGTGGTAAATATGCAATCTTGCTCATAAAAAAACACCTCCTATATACCTTATTCACAGGAAAGGTCTTTGTTCCATAAATTATCTGTATTTTTTTGGAATGAATTTAGAAATGATCGTTGCACGATCTTCATGAGAGATCCTTTTACGAGATGCCAAAACAATATCTCTACAGTTATCTGTCAAAAAAGATGCAATAGTAAAAGCCACAACATCTTTGCTAGATGGATCCCCTGTATGAAGCATGGCTAAAATTTCTTGCTTTAATGCAATTTTAAGCCGCAGAAAAAAAGATTCAGAACTGCCGTTGCCGCTTAAAGAGCGTATCATTTTCTTGTTCTTATCAAATGTTAAAAAGATGTTATATACAGATTGTTCTGTATCTTTGAATAATCGATGAATTGAATCAACATTTAATTGAATCATCATCTGCATAAAATCTGTTTCAAACTGATCTTTTAAAGCATTGATATCTTTATAGTGCGCATAAAAAGTTGCACGAGATACATTTGCCTTTTTAATGACATCACTGACAGTGATTTTATCAATCATCTTTTCAGAAGTCATATCAATATATCCCTGCAGGATTGCCTTCTTATTTTTAATTACATCTCTTCTTTCCGCCATTTTTGCAAAACTCCAAACACATTGTATGACTTTATACAGTGTTTGAAAAGCTTTATTTTACCTAGTGAAATACGCTTAAAAACCTGTTCATCGAACTAATTGCATCTTTCAATTCTGAAAGTGTTGTATTCAATGCTTCATAATCAAACTGATTAAATCCATCGATTGTTGGCTGTAATTCACCAATCAGTGTCTGCATATGAGAAAGCATTGCGGAAAGCTTAGGCAAGATAACAATCCCTCCCACAACGATACCAGCAATTAAAATCAATAAAATTCCAATGATGATCTGTTGTGCTTTCAATGTTTTCTTCTGTATTTCTATACTTTGCTTCAATAATTCTTCTGTATTCATAACTTTCCCTTTCCAATCCATTCCATCATAAGTCATTTTTCAAAGAAGTTCGTGAATTTTTTCTGAAACTGTTAATGAAACAGTTGATATTATGATTCCAGGAGGCATACTGTATATGCGTTATGGGAGGTATCACATGTCAAAAAATAAAGATCAAAACCTGGAAGATACACAACAATTACGAAAAGATGAAATTGAAGACGCACTAGAAGAAGATACATCAGAAAGTATTATTGACCGTTTCTCTGATTCTGTCAGTAAGCCAATGATTATTGGAATCGTCATTTTAATCATCTTTTTATTCATTTTATTTATCGTACTAGGAATGAAATCCTGCACTTCATCAAACAAGACAAAACAAGATAACAATACAGTTCAGGTAGACCAAAATGATTCATCAAGTACGGATGAATCAGCAGATAAAAAATTAGATTATTTCTACGTTCAACAGGCAGCCACTGCAATCAATTCCACTTTAACAGATAAATATGGTACAAGTGGATTTACAAAGCCTACAACTGAACAATACAAAATTTCTGGTCAGCAATCTTCCCCTACAATTGAATTTACACTAACAGTGACAGAAAATGGAGTAGCAAAAAATGTTCCATGTAAATTCAATCTTTCCTACAACGAAGAAGATCAGACATATAAAGTTGTAGATTATACCATTGATGATTCGAAAGCAGAAGTCAGTAACTTTAAGCCAAATACTTCTGAAGAAGAGGCAAAAAAGCAGGCAATTGCTTCTACTGGTACAAAAGTTTCCAGTTATGACATCAGCGTATCAAATAGCGTGACTGTTACAATCACTTCTAAAGGAAGTGGTACAGTCAGAGCTGTTGCGGTTGCAAGTGATGGAAACGAAACAGAAATTGCTAGTGTTACTGATGGAACAGAAACAAAAACAGTTGATCTTGAAGCTGGTGATTATGAATTAGCGTTATACGCTGATGAAGGTACAGGATATAGCTGGAGTTATACAATTCAATAGTTTTAATAGAACAATCGAGAGATTGTTCTATTTTTGCTGAACTGAAAAGTTAAATTCCACTTTCAAAAGAAAAAAATTAAAGTTGAAATTAGTTGTGCAGAAACAGTGCTGACAGGTAAATTCAGTGCTGTTTTTATTGTGGAATT
>NZ_JBQHWJ010000028.1:0-26591 GCF_052064035.1 Bulleidia sp. HCP3S3_C9
ATCGATTTTATCCTTTGCATATTGATCTAGATTGTTGTAAAAGTTAATGATTTCAGTATCTTTCATAATGTCATCTCCTTGAATGTGATGACATTATAATGCTGCTTAATTGTTGTTACTGTCCATATATTCGTACAATATTAAAATATGTTCACCATTTTGCTAATATAGCCTTATAAAAAAAGAAAAGACGAAGCATTTCACCTCGTCAATTCTCCTATTTCACTTACAAAATACATCCAGTCTTTGTTCGATTTCTTTATCACGTTTTATTTTTGGATGTACCATTTTCCCTTTCGTAAATACAAGTTCAATGTTCTTTAGTGCATTCAGATCATCTAATGGATTTTCTTTTACCACGATCATATCTGCCTGTTTACCTGCATCAATAGAACCAGTTATATCAGAAATACCTGCCAGAATTGCATTCTGTAATGTTGCCGTATATATAGCAAACCCAGTTGTTACACCAACATACTTATGAAAATATACAAGTTCACGATAGAAATCATATTGTGTTATCCAAGGACAGCCAACATCGTTTCCTAAGCCAACTGGAATATGATTTTCTAATGCAGCCTTACTACACTCTACAATGCCATCAAACACCATTTTTCCATTAAATAACTGTGTATCATCAACCTTTGATACAGATGGATCAAATAAAGCAAATGGAAGTGCTGGAGATAAAGTTGTAATTAGAAATGCTTTCTTTTCTTTAAAAAGCTCCATCATTTCCTGATCTGGTTTTGCACCATGTTCAATACTGTCCACACCATTTCTAAGTGCCGCTTTTACACCTTCTGTAGATTCAACATGTGCACTAGTTAATAAACCCAATTGATGCGCTTTTTTACAGATTGCCTGAATCATATCCTCTGGCATCTTCATTTCACCAGGAACACCTTTTTCTTTTGCGTCTAGTACACCACCAGTAATCATCAGCTTCACAAGATCTACACCTTGTGCATAGGAAGCTTCTACAAAGCGTTTTGCTTCTTCATTATTTCTAGCAACTCTAGCAACACTGCCAGCCATATGGCCACCTTCTACCGTGATTCCTTCATTTGCGGCAAGAATCATAGGTCCTGTCTTTTTACCAGCTTTGATTTCATTTCTTAATCGTGTATCAAGATCTTTCAAGCCACCAACAGTACGAATTGTTGTAACACCACCATACAATTCCAGTTTGGCAAAATTACATACCATTTGATACGCAATTGCTCTTGTTACGGGATTTGAAAACAGAAAATCCACTGTTTTCTTGTTATCTTTCTGCTTTCCTGAATGTGCACCATTGCCAGCTAGATGCACATGCATATTGATGAGTCCCGGTAAGATATACTTTCCTTCCAGATCAATAATGTCATAGCCACCTTGCAATGATTTCGTGATCTTTTCAATCTTTCCATCACTTACATAGATATACTTTCCTTCTTCTACATGCATATCTCTGTGTCCATTTAATAATTTTGCATTTGTAATTACATATCTCATATACGTTTGCTTCCTCTGTATTCATTATATTAAAAAAAGGACGTAATGTCCTTCTATTAGCATTTTAGAAGAGTGCGCCGTCCTCATAGGGGTGGTAGTTCATAAAACAGTTTGATCAATTTGTGCATCAGCCATAAATAAATGATGGATATTAGAAGTATCACAGGATACTTCACTTTCTTTCACTAAACGGAATCCAGAATATTGAAATTGTGGAGTTGTTGCACAAGATACAAACGTATAAGAATCTTGTGATAAATTCTCTGCCGCAAACATGACACCTTTAGGAATGACAACCATTGCTTCTTCGGAATCTTTCATACCAAGATTTTGTGAAGTTACATTTCCATCTTCATCGATCATTGTAATCTTCATTCCACATCCTTCATGGAAATACCAGATTTCATCACAGTCAATGACATGAAAATGAGAAATATCATTCTTTACTAACATGAAATAGATACTGCCTGCACATTCTCTATTTTTCTGATACAAGTATGGGGCAGTATATACTTCCGCAAAATGTCCACCTTCTGGATGTGGATGTAAGTGATACTTTTCAATTAACTGTTCAATACGATTCATTTCTACTCTCCTGCAACTAAGTTATTGACCCAGATTCCTTTATGAACAAGGAATAAACCTAAGATGACTTTATATAAGTCTACAACAGTTACAGTCAAATACATATATTGAATTGGAAGCGTTGTAAAATGTGCAAGCGCATAAGCGACTGGAAAACTCACAAAAATTGTTCCAACAGAATCAAACAAGAATGTAATAATTGTTTTTCCTCCACAGCGCAGCGTAAAATAAGATGCGTTGTAAATTGCGGAAATCCACATTGTCATTCCGCCAAAGCGAAGCATTGTTGCGGCAACATTTCTAACACTGTCACTTGTCTGATATAAAGCTGGGAACAGTGGTGCAAGCAACATTAATGAAATACCAAAGCAGATTGCAATCATGACTGTACATACAATCAATTTACGATCTGTATCTACTGCCTCTTCAATATTACCAGCGCCTAAATGCTGACCAACCATAATAGAAATACTGTCACCCATTGCAATATTTGATACAAAGAATAAATTCGTAATCGTTGAAGAGATGTTATATGCAGCTAAAGCATCAATTCCTCTTGTGGAATAACATTGCGTAATCATAGCTGTGCCAATGGACCACATAATTTCATTACATACAAGTGGGAAACCTTTGATACAGATAGATTTCACTAAATTCGCTGGAATCGAAAAATGATGAAATAGCCCTGTATAGAATGGAAATCTTTCTTTATTTTTTAAAGCAAAGAAAATGGAAAGAAGCATTTCCGCAAATCGAGAGATTACAGTTGCGATGGCTGCACCTGCAGGTCCTAAAGCCGGAAAGCCAAATAAACCAAAAATCAGAATGCTATTTCCAATAAAGTTGACAACAACTGCAGATACACTGGCAATCATTGGTAATCTTGTTTCACCACATTCTCTCATGGAAGATGAAATACATTGAGATAATGCAAATGGAATAAATCCAATTGTCATAATATAAATATATTGTGTTGCATATTCCATTGTCTTAGTAATCGTAGTTAAATCATCCTGTTCTGGATGCATAAATAAGCCAATGAGATTCTTTCCAAATACAAGAAAGCCAAAGATAAATATGCAGGCAATTAATATTTCAACAATCAATTTAAAACGCAGACAATTTCTAACACCATCTGTATCTTTCTTTCCAGCAAACTGTGCTCCAAAAATACTCGCAGCAGATATCGATCCAAATACCGCAAGATTAAATACTGTAACGATCTGATTTGATACAGAAACGCCACTCATTGCAAGTGTACCTTTCTGACCAACCATAATGTTATCCAGCATATTTACAAAACTAGTAATCAACTGCTGAATGAGTAAAGGTATCGCAATGACGAATACCTTATAATAAAACTGTTTATTTCCTATATACTTATTTAATTTCATTTGTAGATTCTACCATACCTCATATAAAAAGACTATATCTTTCAAAGATACAGTCTATTTGATTATTTCTGATAATGCTTTTTGAATTCTTCCATTTCAGCATCATTACAGTAAATGAAATGACCAGGAACAATTTCACGGAATGTAGGTGCATTTTCAGCATAATTCCACTTCTTTGCTTCCGCTTCTTCATCAAATGTAATTAATGTCTTTGCTTTTTCAATTTCTGGGTCAGGTAATGGAATTGCTGACATCAATGAAATTGTATAAGGATGCATTGGATTCTTGAACAATTCATTTGTTTCAGCAAGTTCTACGATCTGTCCCTTATGAATAACCGCAATTCTATCTGAAATATAACGAACGACAGATAAGTCATGTGCGATGAAGATTTGTGTTAAACCCTTATCACGTTTAAATTCATTCAACAGATTTAATACCTGTGCACGAATAGAAACGTCCAAAGCAGAAATAGGTTCATCCGCAATCAGTAATGTTGGTTCCATAACCATGGCACGCGCAATACCAATACGCTGTCTTTGACCACCAGAGAATTCATGTGGATATCTTGTTGCATGTTCAGCAAGTAATCCTACAGATTCCAATGCGTTCAATACCTTCTGCTTACGATCTTCTTCATCTTTATATAAATGGAAGTTCTGTAAACCTTCACTGACAATATAGTCAATTGTAGCTCTTTCATTTAAGGAAGCAGCTGGATCCTGGAATACCATCTGCATATTTCTGATAACCCAACGCTGATCTTCATGAGAAATCTTTCCGTTGATCTTCTTACCCATGAAATATACATCACCATTAGAAGTAGGATTGATACGAATGATTGCACGACCAATTGTTGTTTTACCAGAACCAGATTCACCTACAAGAGAAAAAGTTTCTCCCTTATATACGTTAAAGTTAACGTCATGAACTGCCTTGAATTCCTTTTTTCCATTATAGAAAGTAACAGCGAGATCTTTTACTTTCAATAAAATTTCTCTTCCGTTTTCATCCTTTTCGAGGACAGGATTCTGTAATGTTTCACTCATTTAATGTTCCTCCTGTTCTGCAATTACCTGCTTCATTCTTTCATGTAGTGATGTTACCTGTGCTGGTGGTTCAACCTTTGGAGCTCTTGGATCCAACAGCCATGTTTTTGCATAGTGTGTATCTGTTACCTTAAACATAGGTGGTTCTTCTTCAAAGTCAATTTCCATTGCATAGTCACTTCTAGGAGCGAATGCATCACCCTTGATTTCATCATACAAGCTAGGTGGAGTACCATGAATTGCATATAATGGTTCTCCCTTGATACCAAGCTGAGGTAATGAACTCAATAAGCCCCAAGTATATGGATGCTTTGGTTCATAGAAGATTTCATTTACAGTACCATATTCAATGATCTGTCCAGAATACATAATAGCGACACGATCAGCTACATTTGCTACGACACCTAAGTCATGTGTAATGAAGATGATTGTATAGCCATACTGCTTCTGCAGCTTCTTGATCAAACGAATGATCTGTGCCTGAATTGTAACGTCTAGCGCTGTTGTAGGTTCATCACAGATCAAGATATCTGGATGACAAGCCAAAGCAATCGCAATAACGATTCTCTGTCTCATACCACCAGAATACATGAATGGATATTCATCGAATCTGCCTTCAGCATTGTAGATACCAACTTCTTCCATCAATTTGATTGCTTCTTCTTTTGCTTCTGCAAAAGATTTACCCTGGTGCTTTTCAATAACTTCTGTAATCTGCTTTCCAATTGGAATAATTGGGTTTAAAGAAGTCATAGGGTCCTGGAAGATTGTGGCAATCTTCTTACCACGAATTGCTTCCCAGTCTGCATCTGTTTTATTTGCATAAAGGTCTTTACCTTCAAACATTGCTGTACCATTCGTAACTTTACCATTGCTTTCAAGCATACCAGTAAATGTTTTTGTAAATACTGATTTACCAGAACCAGATTCACCAACGATTGCTAATGTTTCGTCTTTATATAAATCAATAGAGATATTACGAATCGCTCTTAATTGTTTGCCTCTGACTGTGAACTGCACTTCAACATCGGAAGCAGATAAAATGATTTCCTGATTTGTTGTCATTGTTTTGCCTCCTTATCTATGTGTTCTTGGGTCAGCAGCATCCGCTAATGTCTGACCAGCTACATATAATGAAACTGTAATAATTGCAGAAACTGCAACTGGAATCCAGAATAAATAACCTGAGTTTGTCATAAAGATTCTATTTGCAGAAATTGTTTTACCTAAAGATGGTGTACTTTCACCAACACCAATTCCTAACCATGCTAAGAATACTTCAAGAGAGATATATGATGGCAAGTCTCTTGAAATAGAAGTAACAATAATAGAAATCAAATATGGAAGAATGTTATTTTTAACAATTGTCCATTTGCCTGTACCTAAGCATCTAGATGCAAGGTTATATTCACGGTCACGAATAATCATAACCTGTGTACGAATGAAGTATGCTGTACCTAGCCAGGAAGTAACAGACATTGCGAAGATCAACTGCCAGAAACCTCTGCCTAAGATATACATCATAACGAATACGATCAATGTAAATGGTACGTTAGCGATAATGTTATAGATTTCAATCATCCATTTATCCATGGATTTAGAATAACCCCAGATAGAACCAACAGTAACACCCAATGTAATTGTGATCAATGTAGTTAAACCAGCAATTCCTAAAGAGTTACGTGCACCGATCCACACTACATTCCACAAGTTATCACCATAACTGTCAGTACCAAACAAATACTTAAAGCATGGGCCAATAAACTTCATAGAATCATTGTTGATATTTGGATGAGAAATACCATTGTATCCACTGAGCATTGGATCAATGATAGATAATAGGATAACAATAGATGCAATAATCAAAATTGCAATTGTAGATTTCTTGCTTAAGAATTGTTTGAATACAGATCTCCAGTAAGAATACTTAGGAGCAGCAATATGTTCTGATTCACGTTCGTCACTTTTAACGAATACAAATTTATTATTCATTTCACTCATCAGTTTGCACCTCCATCATCTGTTAATTTAATTCTTGGATCCACAACCGTCATTAACAAGTCACCAATCAATACTGAGAAGATTGATAGAGATGTATAAAGAATTGTTAAAGCGACGATCATTGCGTTGTTATGCTCATTGATAGCATCTGGTAATAATTTACCTGTTCCAGGAATCGCAAATACTGTTTCAGTTAATACAGCACCTGTGATTGTTAAGATAATACTTGCTGGAAGGTCATGAACAATAGGAATGACTGCGTTTCTAAGAATATGCTTCTTAAAGATTTCACTCTGTGAAAGACCCTTTGCACGAGCAAACTTAACATAGTCTGCATTAGACTGGTCTAACATATATCTTCTTGTCCAAAGCATTAAGGAACCAGTATTCATTAAAGCCAAGATAACAATTGCTGGAATATAGCTCTTAATATTATGTGCCCCAAGTGAAGGGAATGACGTTGGGAAACCTAATAAATAGAAAACCTGTCTTCCAAAGAAGATAAATGCAAGTGATGGTACCGCAATCATGAAGTTGATCCAAACTGTACCAATATGGTCTGCTGCCTTACCTTTATGAGAAGCCATTAACATACCAGCAGGGATTGCAATACAATAAGCAAGCAATAATGCCAATACACCAAAAGTCATAGATGTAGCAATCATTGATGGATCTTTCTTCGTTGTATCACAAGTTGCATAGTTGTCTGTAAATTTATTCTTGTCTAACTTATCAAGGTTCTTTGTTGCCTTATATGTGCAGCTATGCTGAATTACAGCACTCTTTGTCTTAGAGCCTGTTTCAAATTTCTGCATTGTAGATTTTTCTGTACCTTGACCAGAAGATATTACCTTAGAAATATCTGTATATGCATAAGAAGGATATGATTTACCTAAATTCAAAGAAATTACATTCTGATGAATAAATGGGAAACTTCCATCAAAATAAATCAAATACTTATGCTTTGTACCTTCACCCATTAATGCAGGTACACCATTATAATCTGTTCCGAAATAGATTCTTCTCTTAAGATCTGGATTAGAACTGTCGTTCACTCTCCAAGGATGATCGATTTCAATTAAGTTAGAAAAGAAATTTGCGACGATCTTGAAAATTGGAACATCTTTGTAAGCATAATAACCACCAGCTTTATACTGCTTTACTGTCCAACCATCTGCTTCATACTTTTCTGCGACTTCATTTGCCTGTGATGAACCATTCACATTACAAGCTTCAACGCTATCAGCAGCGTAAGCTTTACACATATCTACCTGTTCATCAAAGTAAATATAACCTAATCTTTCATAGGCTGTGTTTTTATATCTCTCTCTGTCATCTGCCTTACCACCTAACTTCTGATATGTTGGGTCAGTCTTGAAAATCAAATGACGAGGTATTAATGTATAAATCATAACCATAGCGATAACAGTTACGATAAATGCAGAGAGAATTGCACGTACTACACGCCCCCATACATATTTTTTCATAATTTATGTCCTCCTTTCACAATTTTTCGTGAAATTTATCGTTTTCTCAAAACAAACGATAAGGAGGCACAGCCTCCTTATCATCTATTGTAATGTTTTTTGAAGTTCGTTATTACTGAGCGTTCTTCTTAGCGTCAGCAACCTTGTCCTTCTTCCACTGTTCATAAGCTGCGTTGTAATCTTCAGCCTTAACAGGATCCTTCTGGATGATCAAGCCCTTGTACTTGCTTGACTGATAAGCACCAGAGAATGGAACAGCTCTAGAAAGTGTGAAGTTAACTGCTGATGTCTGAGTCTGAACTGGAATAGCAATCGCATTATCTAAGATATATGCTTCAGCCTTTGCTTCAGCTGCATAACGAGCATCGAGGTCATCATTGATTGCATATGCATCATCGATCATCTTCTGGTAATCAAGTAAGCCAGCTGCTTCGATAGCTGCATCGTTAGCCTTGTTATCAGCGTCGTTATCATATTCATTTGATCCATAGAAGCATAGACCCATGGACTGTGATAGAACGTCACCGTTAACTGGTGAGAAGATGCTTAAGTATGTCTTAGGATCGATGTAGTCAGCACCCCAACCTGTTGAAGTTGAGATATCCCAGCAAGCATCCCATGGACCTGTAGCTGTGTAAGAAGAAGCTGTGTATTCATCATCACTTACTGAGTGAACAACGATATCAACGTTTTCAGAACCTAAAGATTCTTCGATGGACTGTTCAAGTGAAGCTGCCTGCTTTGGTAATGAAGCAGAAGCATCATCTGTTAACAGGTCAAGAACGATTGGCCAGGAAACGTCTGTTAATTCCTTCTTGGCAAGTTCTAATTCTTCCTTAGCCTTTTCAGGATTGTAAATGGAGTCCTGTCCTTCAGAAAGATCGATTGATGGATCTTCACTAGCTGCCTGAACTAATTCACCATAAGACTTACCATCAGAAGTAGTAACAAAGTCCCATGGAGTTTCAAGAGTACGAATTACCTTTTCAGCAATTGTCTTGTCCATAACTGTTGCCATGTAGGAAACTCTATCGAGACCATACTTGAGAGCTTTTCTAAAGTGAGTATTTAGAAGTGCCTTCTTTGCATCAGCCTGCTGAGCCTTTGTCTTTGATGAGTTGTCAAAGTTTGTTCTGTTGAAGTTGAAGTTGATACCAAATGTATAAACATTCTGCTGAGGGTTGAATGCATATTCCTTATACTGTTCTAAGTAAGATTCGAAATCCTTAGCAGTTGTTAATAATGTAGCCTGATAGTAAGGATTAGATTCAGATTCAAAGCCCTTAACTGTAGAAGCTGGATCAGAACCGTCATCAAATACACGGTTTACATTCTGGATGTATACGTGTTCAGCATCCCAGTACTGTTCATTCTTATGCATCTTCTGAGAAGACTTAGATACGATTTCATCTAAGATGTATGCACCATTGTAAAGAATGGATGATGGGTCTGTTGCCTTACCATAGCTACAGTTCGTTGGGTCTGGTGAACCAAGCTTACAACCATCGCCCTTGCTTTCAAGGAATTCCTTGTTTACTGGCCAGAATGAGTTGTTAGCTACAACTGTATGGAAGAATGGTGTTGGGGCTGTTAATGTGTATTCAACAGTCTTGTCATCAAGAGCCTTGATACCAACCTTGTCCCAGTCAGCATCTGTTCTTTCAGACTTGCCATATTCTGCCAAGCCCTTAACATAGCTTTCAGCAATCGCAATTGTTGCACCCTGGAAATCAGATAAGTGACGAACACCGTTTACGAAGTCTTCAGCTGTAACATCAGCATATTCTTCTTCCGTGTTTGTAACCCACTTAGCATCTCTCAGGTGGAATGTCCAGACTGTAGAGTCTTCATTGTGTTCCCAGCTTTCTGCTAGATCGCCTACGTAGTTATTATATTTGTTAATTTCTGTAAGACCATCTACCAGGTTAGTTGTAATCTGGGCATCAGTAGCATTCTGTGATAAATGCCAATCCAATGTTTGAAGATCACTTGTGAAGACGTAGTTAGCATCTTCGGATGTTGTGTTTGTTGCTTCTGAACCAGCTGAACCAGCTCCGCCTGCAGAACATCCTGCAGCGAGAAGTACTGCCATAGAAGCACATAAAATCTTTTTCATAGTACTTTTCCCTCCAAAGTAGTTACTATTTTAAAGTTTGTGTTAAGGTGCGTCAACGCAAATATGAACTTTTCATGAAAGATTGCAGATGAAAAATTGAAAATTTTGAAAATGTTTCATAAATTCATTCGTTTCCTGGGAAAAAACATGTGTTTTTCATTCAATTACAGTTTTTTTGCAAATACTGTACTACTTGCTTTTATAAAGCCTTGTTTTATGAATACTGCAATATTTTTGCCATTTTCATCCATTTCAACTTTGATTTCTTCGATTCTATTCTTCTTTGCTTCTTCAACGAAAAGTTGTAATGCCTTTGTTCCAATCCCTTGTTTTCTCTTGGAATACTCTACAATCATATGCATCCAGCAGGTTGTATCTGTCTCTTTCACATATCCGATTTCTCCAGCATAGGAATGATTCTCATCAAAAATATAGCGATAGAAATAATTCTCATCCAAACCCCATTTCTGATAAAATGGTTCCCATTTTTTTCTATCAAATGGAAAAGGTCCACCATTTGCTTCATTGAATGACATCGTCTTTTCATCTTCAACAAGTTGCTTACGATACCATAAATCTTCAATATGCGGCTGAAATAAGCAAACTTCATTTTTCAGTGTTAAAGCAAATTCTAATTCAATTTCAAATTTTGAATGGTTATGGTTAGCTTCATTTAAACCTGTATTGTTATATTCTTCTGCAAATGTATCTCCACATTCTAAAAATGTATATGGTTCAAATCCATAGAAATCTGCCACTGCCTCTACACCTGCAATTTCCATTTCCACTGCCAGGCAGCCTTCTTCTCTTCTTTTCTGTACTGCTCCTCTTGTTTCTCTTGTAAATGCATCTGTTGTCCAGACTCTTCCTTCAATGTATGGAATATGATTTTCTTTAAAAAACGAAGCTACTTTCTCGTGATTTTTGATTGCAATATAGTCTGAAGGTTTTTTAAAATGATATGACATGCCTTCATCACGATAGCTTTCTGTAGGAATAATATACTTTCCTTTTGTCTTCTCACTGATACTTCCACAAGATCCAGACATGATAAAACGATATGCACCACTTACCCACGCCGCTTCAATCATACATTGCGCGCACATTGTACTTCCTAATTCTGTGAGATAGAATGCAATCTCTTTTCCCTTGTATACAAGAGACATGATATCTGTAGAGCCATTACATCCTCTAATTTCAGATATTTTTTTACATGCATATGTTGTTAATATTTTCTGATAGATCTGATCTGAAAAGATAATGATGCATGTATCCACCATCTTTCCTTGTTTTCCATAAAAATCTTCTTCATTGATATATGTTTCTGTTGCAATATCAAACGAATCTGTAATCATAAATTATTCCTCCCAAGATAAAAAATACACATCCTTAACAAAGAATGTGTATACCTTGATTAGTCAGCTAATGTTCCAAATGGATCCCATGGAGCAACCTGAACAGGTTCTTTATCAAGTGCAGCTAAAGCTTCTTTTGACAAGAACTTCTTATTCACTGCAACAACATACATGTATTTATCAAACCATGTATCACTTCCAATAAAATATCCCTGATTTGCAACTTTATCACCCCAGGAGTTTTCAATCTTCCATCTGTTTGGTTTTCCATTTTCATCAAGATTGACACCTGTCAGCATCATTGCATGGTTCATTGCAGACTGATGTGCATCCAGCATTTCTGCTTTTGTCATAGATAGATCCATATCTAATGTATTTTCATAGTCATACTGTGCATCATCCCATAGACCACTTTCACGATCTCCATCTGGTCCGCAATCACATCCAAACCATACTGGTTCTCCACTCTTCAACTGTTCAATCGTTGCATTCTTGAATTCATCCAATGGTAAGTTCAACATATTGATTGGATTGCCATTTACGACGTTTCCAAGATATTCAACAGTATATGTCTTGTAATATTCCTTGTTAGATGTAGGTGCATTGATGCAGTTAATGTAGTCATCAATATCTGCACCTAAATAATTTTCATAGAACTGTGCTGGTGTTACGTGATATTCAGCGTGATGCTTCTCAGAAGCATCTACATACTCAAATGTAAACTCCTTTGGTGGCAAACCAAAGCAGGAAGCAATCAAAGAATAGATTTCTTTTAATGCCTGTGCCTTTAGAGCAGGAATATCTGCACCTTCTTTTCTTGTATCCACAACAAACTTTCTAAGTCTCTTATTCAAAAGTCCATTCATTGTTCTTGTATGAGAAGACTGATATGTTTCTGGCATTGCTGTCTTTGGACATAGTCCATATTTCTTAACGAGAGACTGTACCATATTCCACTGTCCGCCATCGCCAACAGCCCAGCTTAAAAGATATCTCATCTTTTCACTATCCATTGGATTGTTAATTTCATTTAATGCACATTCCATAAACCAGTTTGCTTTTTCTAGTTTATCAAAGAAGGCAATATAATTCTGTGATAGTTCAAATTCTTTAATGTTATATTTCTTAGCAATTTTTTCTCTTAAGAAATTCATTGAAGAGAAAATCCAGCATCTTCCAGACTGCATTTGATTTGTTGCCTTCATTGTTTTTAAATCTACACTAAAGATATCAGGATTATGACATTCTGCATCAAATACACGTGAAATAGTATTTAAATCATTCTTTGTCAATGCATTTCTTACAACACGTGCCTTCGCATCTGCTTCATAATTTGTACGTAATTCATTTAATAATGTGCTTGAGATTTCTTCCATAATTCACACCCTCACTCTCAGTGACTTCTATCCTATCACATAAAAAAGAGAACGCTCTTCAAAACGTTCTCTATTATTTAAAATTTTTTACATTTGTCTGAAAACTTTTTCAAGCAATGTTTAAATTCTTAAAGATAAAGTATTTTGGTCCCTGGTATTTCTGCGTCGTTGTATTTTCGCTGGAAAATTCAACATCTTGTAATGCTTCATAGATATTTCCCGTAATAGAAAAACCAGTTAATGGAATATACTTCTCTCCATCAAAGTATCTAGCCAGTCGAACTTCTCCTCCAAAATAGCCAGAAGCACTTTCTAACTGCGGTGCAGAGAAATGATCAATAATCAAATGTGGCTGCAAGGCATCTACTGTATTCTTTGCTTTAATCTCAGCAACTGGATAGGAACCAGTAATTTGTTTGGCATTTAGATAATGACCATATTGAATATCACCAAATAAATTTGTGTTAATACCATCATGGATAATTTCTGTTTCTTTTAATACAACACCATGATTGTCAAATGTCCTTGCATTTGCGGCACCTTCGATCTGTCCTTTTAGAATCATATCAAACTTTGTATTTGAAACAGGTTTATCAATATCATAGTGATTCGATTGTGTCACGTGAGAAGCATAGGATGTATTCTCCATGATATTGCCTACAATAAGGTTTGCCATTTCACCATACATGTATACTGGTGTATCTTTTGTAATATTCACTGTATCAATCGTCCTGGCAATACTTCTTTGCTTTACTAAATGTAGAATATCACGGATATCCTGTTCAATAGATGCTTTATCAAATGTGTTATTTCTGTAATATTTATATGATTCAAATTCTTCATTGTTATGACTACTTGTAGGAATCGTTTCAAATTCAACAGATAACTTTGTATCTACATGATGTACATCATTAGAATTCAAAAATTCTGTACGTGTAACATAGACAAAGATTTCCGTTGCATTCAGCCAGCTCTCACTTGACTGATTTGCCTCATCAATTGCTTCAGCAGCTTTTAAAGCAATCGCATTTAAAGATTCTTTATTTGCCGATTCCTTGATCAAAGAAGTTTGATTGGATGCTAAAGGATAATATGGATTCAAAGCTGTTTCTGCTTTTTTAACAGCAGCAGTAATTTTAGCATTTAAAGAATCAGCATCATCAGCACTAGTTACCGCAATCATACTGCTTCCTCTTTTATCATCTACATCTTTATATACAACAATAGAAACTGTATCTGTATTTACAACACGGTTTAATTCCATCTTCTTTTTCACAAAGAATAATTCACTTGCATTCTTTGTAACTTTTGTATATTCATAATCAGATAAATCTGAATGATTTTTTAATACTTGTACGATTTCTTCTGTATTCATCATGATAATTTTGCTTTTCCTTTCAAATATGGTCCACCATCAGACACAAATACCCATTCTTTATGTCCTTTACCACACATTCCCATACCAAAGATATGAACATCTTTAGATACCATTGAAATAGAGTTTAACAAGTCTACAACACTTCCAGAAATCACAACTGGAGCAACAATATGATCTGTCAGTTTTCCATCAACAATTTCAATTCCATATCCTGCAGTACACTGGATCTGCCAGTTTTTAGGATCTTCCATCCCATTATTGCTTTGACATAAGTAATATCCATGTTTAATTGATTTAATCATATCTTCTACAGAATCATTGCCTGCATCAAAGAATGTATTTGTCATTCTTGTATATACTTTACGTTTATAAGATTCTCTTCTTCCATTTCCTGTTGGTGCTGTCCCAAGTTCCATTGCACTCAGACAGTCAGAAATACCCGTTTGCAGAATACCATTTTTAATAATATTTGTTTTGCCAGCTTCAACGCCATCATCATCAAAGAAATAGGAAGCTGCAGAAACGCAGGAAGCTGCACCATCATACATATTCACAACATCACTTGCTACTCTTTTCCCAACGTACTGTACTGCCTTGGCACGTTCTTTTACAAACATATCCATTTCCACGCCATGTCCAAATGCTTCATGTGCAATTAAACCCGCAACTGCTGGATCACAGATGATATCGTATGTTCCTGCTTCAATTGGACGTGCATTTAACAGTTTCAATGCAATATCAATCACTTCATCTTTATCTGCATCAATCTTATCCAGGACAAGCTGACTGTCTACTTCTCCCTCTCCAGTAAAGTTCATCTTGATATTATCTCCATCACGTACAACAACCTGCATCATAGCATTACACCAGTCATATTTCTGATCCAGGCATTTATTTGTGGAAACAAAGATCTTAGAAGTTTCACGTTTCATAAATACACATCCGACTTGAATAACTTTTGGATCTTTTGCATGTGCATACTCTTTGATTGCATTTAGTCGCTGATAGATTTCTTCATCCCTCAAGGAAGAGGCATCTTCTCTAGCAAAAGATTCTACATGTTTATTTTCTTTTAAGCATGGGATACTTGTCGCAAATGGTGTTGAAATTGTTATCGCATCAATAACATTTTCAGCATGCAGTCCACGAATATCATCGCAGGAATATTCACTGTAATGACCATCTTTATACACCTTGATTACAAATCCGCATTCATTATCCAATTCATCAATCGAAGAGGATACCGTTGTTATGAGTGCTTTCTTTGTTTTGACGTAATTGCCAAGAATGCTGACATATTCATATGTCTCATTTAATTCTTGTACAAGTGTTTTTGCATCTTCGATTCTAGATTTTAAAAATTCATTTATCATATTCACCCTCACTCAAAATCGATATCGATATCTCCAGAGATAGTCGTTGCTTCAATCTTTTTATTTCCATTTCCATATTTTCTAGAACGGAATAATTGATTGCTTCTTACCGTATAGTTTTTCTCATCATCGCTGATCAGAACTTCCATATCTCCAGACACGCTTTCCAGTTCCATATTGTAAGTAGAAATATTCTTAATTTCAATATCTCCAGATATACATTCAATATGCAGATCATGTGCTGTCGAAGATTTAATATCAACATCACCAGATGCACATTCACAATGCATATCTTCAATATTACAATCTTTCATTTCTACATCACCAGATGCTACTTCAATTTTCAGTTTATCAGTTGAAATACTGGAAAGCGTTACATCTGAAGAAGCACCTTCAATTCTAATCTTTTCATAGCGAACATTACAAGGAACATTCACAATCACTTCTGCACTGTGATTACCAAAAAAGAAGCCATCTTTTAATTTCTTTTCTTGAATGCGTAATATATGTTCTTTATCAATAATTGTAAATCGTTTTGGATCAGTAAAATTAACTTCCACATCATTCACATCTTTGACTTGAAATGTAATATCTGCGCTCATCATACGTACATCTATTTCTTTCAAGCAAGAAGCGATTTCTTTTGCTTTAATTTCCTTTTGAAGGATAGAAGATGCAACGTCTTCCACCGTACCAAAAGATACGATAATATCTTCTTCTGTTTCACCTTCTTCTTTTTTATCTTCTGCGAATTCTCTCATATATTCAATAACACTCTGTACATCATCATATGCATTATCGTTTAATACTTTTTCTAGTTCCTTCAAGTAGTTTTCAATCATTGTCTGGCCTCCTTTTGAATATAGTGATATATATTCATTAATTCCTGAAGATCTTCTAAATAATCCTTAATCTTTTTTACACCAGCTGGTGTAATATGATACATTTTACGTAGGCGATAATTATGTTCTTCTGTATATACTGTTAAGCTGCCATTTTTCTCTAGTCTTCTTAAAATGGGATATAACGTAGACTCAGAAATGTCTATGACATCATGCAGGTCTTTTATGATCTTATATCCA
This sequence comes from Bulleidia sp. HCP3S3_C9, assembly GCF_052064035.1. Taxonomy (NCBI): domain Bacteria; kingdom Bacillati; phylum Bacillota; class Erysipelotrichia; order Erysipelotrichales; family Erysipelotrichaceae; genus Bulleidia; species Bulleidia sp. HCP3S3_C9. The sequence goes on from NZ_JBQHWJ010000028.1 coordinate 16,694, forward strand.
TAAGAGTCTTCTTTTAATAATGCAGTGAGTACACAAATATCTAAAATACCTCTTTTTAGCTGTGCATCCATATTTACACCTCCTGTTATTACTATATATCGCATAGTATTACTTGTAAAGAAGTATTATGTAAGTTTTAAAATTATTTTTCAAAAGAAATATGATATAATAATTTTCGCTATGGAGAAGTACCCAAGAGGCTGAAGGGATCGGTTTCGAAAACCGACAGGCGTGAAAGCGTGCGGGGGTTCAAATCCCTTCTTCTCCGCTGAACCATCATTAGGATGGTTTTTTTATTAAAAAAGCAGAAGCATGTAACTTCTACTTATTCTGTTTCGAATTGAATCTTATATTCTTTTGTATTGTATTCAGAAGCAAAGAATCCCTTTAAAACAAGTTCTGCATTCTTTTCAGCTTCTTCATATAAGCCATTTTCAATTGCATCTTTTTCTGCACGATCAATCAATTCCTGTAATGCCTTGTTTTGTGTTTCCAGCTTGATTGTCGTAAACATAGAATCCTGTTCATGGTATACCTTGAAACTAGATGTATCCAAATCTTTTGATAATGTCTGTACCTTTGGAAGCTTTACTGTAATCAGTTTCTTCTCTTCATCCACATCATATGTAATTTTTGTAAAGTCATAACCAGCTTTGATTTTGACATCATAAGAGTAAATTTGCTTTGCCTGTGTAAATGGGATATCAAGACCAAATGCTTTCTGCCCATCTGCAATCATTTCAATTTCCGTACAGTAGGCACTCTGTGTTGCTAATTCTCCAATGTCTTCAAATGTCAGTTTAGCTGTCTTTCCATCAGTCTGCGCTTCTTTATTACCAATTTTTGTTCCTATAAATAATCCTCCAACAGTAAAAACTACAATCAATACGATTGTCAGTATTCTTTTTGTTGCTTCATTCAATTGTTTCATCATCATTCTCCTTTAATTCATGGATGAGCTTTTCAGCATAATGAATTCTGTGATTCATTGCTTCGATATCAAGATTCATTTGAACAATCACCTTTTCTAATACTTGCACTTTGATTTTGTTAGATTCATTCATCATTTGTTTAATACGCTCAAGAGATACTCCTGCTTTTTTATACTTTAAAATCATCTGTAGTTTCAGTAATTGCTCCTCATCATAAAGCTTTGCTTTCTGTTTCCCAGCACGAATCGTTGGTTTCAGTATACCAACCTTGTCGTAGTAATACAACGTTTTCCTTGTAACATGCATCATTAAACATACTTCATTCACAGTTTTCATCTTTTGCCTGGACATCTAAAAAGCATTTTAAAACCGTTCCTTCAGGGAACGGTCAAGTGCTATTTGATGCTTCTCCTCCTAGAGTGAAATATGTTTTTTTCGCGCATACAAAAAAGACTCTAGGATCATCCTAAAGTCTTCAAATAGAAATGATTACTTCATCAAACCCTTTTCAAGAGCAAGAGTTCTTGTTGTGAGGTCGCAAACTTCACTTGGTCCATAGTACTGGATAGCACCTGGATAAGTATAAGCTGTTTCAACAGACCATTCAGCTCTGTGTGCTTCAAAGTACTTGAATGGAGCACCGTCTAATTCAACAAGAGCCTTTCTGATAACTGGCTTATCTTCACCATGTCTTCTTTCCATGTTCATCATCTTAGTGATTGGCATACCACCAGCTACCCATTCTTCAGCTGGCTTGGAAAGATTAGAGATCTTGGAGAGGTATCCATTGTATCCATACTGGATGAGCATGAATGCATTGTAACCTAATGAATAGCAGTAGTCAGCATCGAAGTTAGATGGGAATGCACATCTTCCTTCATAACCAAAGAAGTGGTGTAATGCATTGAACTTGCCATTGTACTTGCCGTTCTTTCTTCTTTCTTCCAAGTTAGCCTTTACAAGAGCAGAGAATAACTTTTCAGATTCAATTAATGAAACCTGTACGTTTCCATGTGGGTCTCTTTCTAAGAATAACTGCTGCTGAATTGTTTCAGGAAGAATAGCAAATACTGCCATGGATTCAGCTGTTAATCCCTTTTCGATGAATGCATACTTGTCTTTCCATGTAGGTAATGCATTGAATTCATCAGCCTTGCTTCCAGCTAATAATTCATTGATTTCTCCAATTAATACTGAGAATTCAGGAACGAATTCAACTACACCTTCAGGAATAATTGCTACACCGAAGTTCATACCCTTTTCACTTCTAGCAGCAACACTATCAGCGATATAGTCAGCGATAGAAGCTAAAGACATCTTCTTAGCTGCAACTTCTTCAGAAATCAAGCAGATGTTTGGCTGTGTTTCAAGAGCACATTCAAGAGCTACGTGAGAAGCAGAACGTCCCATAACCTTGATGAAATGCCAATACTTCTTAGCAGAGTTAGCATCTCTTTCAATGTTACCGATAACTTCACTATATGTCTTTGTAGCTGTATCGAAACCGAAAGAACATTCGATATCTTCGTTCTTAAGGTCGCCATCGATTGTCTTAGGGCAGCCAATCACCTGAACACCTGTGTTATGTGCAGCAAAATATTCTGCTAATACTGCAGCGTTTGTATTTGAGTCATCACCACCGATGATAACGATAGCTGTAATACCATGCTTCTTGCATACTTCTGCAGCTACTGCGAACTGTTCTTCTGTTTCAAGCTTTGTTCTGCCAGATCCAATAATGTCAAATCCACCTGTATTTCTATACTGGTTGATAAATTCATCATCGAATTCTACATAGTCATCATCTAATAATCCACTTGGACCATTCTTAAATCCATAAAGTACATTTTCAGCACTTGTTGCTTTCAAAGCATCATATAGACCACAAACAACGTTGTGTCCGCCAGGTGCCTGTCCACCAGAGAGGATAACACCAACAACCTGCTTCTTAGCTGCAGATGTGTTTGTACCCTTTTCAAATGTGATTTCCTTTTCTCCATATGTGTTAGGGAATAAAGCCTTGATCTTTTCCTGATCTGCAACAGACTGTGTTGCTTCGCCTTCCTTAACGCAGATTTCTGAAATACCGTTTCTTAGCATGCCAGGTAATTTTGGAGCATACTTTAATCTTTCAGCTTGTAATGGTGAAATATTCATTCTCTTTTTTCTCCTTTTCAAACAAACAAATTTTAATGCATTTTGCGATTATCGTAAATAGAAAGAACTACATTTCTTCCATCAATTCTTCCCATTTCTTTTCCAGATGTGCAATTTCATTGTGGATATCATCAATATCCTGATCCAGTGCATTCATCTTTGTATAGTCCTGATAGTATTCTGGTTCAAAGCGTAATGCGCGCATATCTTCTAATTCTTCTTCTTTTTCTTCAATCTGTTTTTCCAGTTTTGCGAGTTCTCTTTTTCTTGCTTCTGGTGAAATCTGTCTACGTGTTGCTTCAGAAGTTACTTGTTTTTCCTCTTCATGTGAACTTGATAAAACTGGTTTTGCATTTTCACTTTGCATATATTCATCATATGTCTGATCGATAAACTCTGCTTTTCCATCTTCAAATCGAATTAAACCAGTTGCCAATTGTTGAATAAAATAACGATCATGAGAAACAAATAAGATAGAACCTGTAAAGTCTTTTAAAGATTCTTCCAAAGCTTCTTTTCCAGGGATATCCAGATGGTTTGTAGGTTCATCGAGAATTAATAGATTTGCATGTTCAAGTAACAGTTTTGCGAAAGATAAACGTACTTTTTCTCCACCTGATAAAACATCTACAGATTTAAATACGTCATCCGCACTGAATAAGAATTGTCCCAAGACACTTCTAACTTCTGTACGATCTAAGTCTGGATGTTCATCCCATAATTCTTCTAAAACTGTTTTTCCAGATGAGAATTGTGCTAATTGCTGATCAAAGTATCCTTTTTCAATTTGATGACCAAATAGATAGGAACCACCTAAAGAAGGAATGATTTCCATTAATGTTTTCACAAATGTTGATTTCCCTGTTCCATTTGGACCAATAATAGCGATACGATCCCCACGTCGCATCTTCATAGTCACGTCTGTTAATACATGGTCATAGCCAATCTTTAAGTGATCTGTTTCCAGTACCTTTTCTCCGCCTTTGATTGCCGGAGTGAAGTGTGCATGGAATGTTTTTGTATCTGCCTGATCAACAGACAGCTTTTCCATACGATCTAGATACTTGATCTTTGATTGTGCAAATGCTGCCTTGTTTTTTTTGTATCTGAACTTTTCAATCAACTGCTGTAAACGTTCAATATCTTTCTGTTGACGCTGATATGCATTCTGCTGACGTTCCAGATCATTGTCTCGCTGGATTGTGAATGAAGAATAATTCCCTGCGTAGCGTTTCATTTTTCCATATTCCATATTGTAGACAACTTCTACTGTATGATCTAAGAACATTCTATCGTGCGATACAATCACAACAGCTTTCGGATAGTTTTTCACATATCCTTCCAGCCATTCGATTGCATCGATATCTAGATGGTTTGTAGGTTCATCCAGTAATAAGATATCTGGTTTACTCAATAACAATCTAACAAACGCAACTCTCGTTTTCTGACCGCCTGAAAATGTACCAATGGTTTTATTCAGATCTTCTAAAGAAAATCCAAATTTGGTAAAAACGGTATTCATTTCAGACTGCCAGTTATAGCCATTCATTGCTTCAAACTGTTCCTGCATCTGTGCATATTGCATCATGATCTTTTCAGAATAATCTGTTGCCATTTGTTCTTCTAAAGCATTCATTTTCTTTTGCAGGGCAAATAAAGGCTCGTAGATTGTCATTAACTCTTGTTCTACAGTCCACTCATCATGTTCAAGTACTTTCTGTGCAAGATAGCCAATACGTGTTCCATTCTGCATATTGATCGTACCTTTATCAAAGTTCTCTTCACCACACATGCATCTTAAAAATGTTGTTTTTCCACAACCATTTCTTCCAACAAGTGCAATCTTTTCATTTCCTTTGATTTCAAAATTAATATCTTCAAATACAGTATCTGCACCATAATACTTTGATGCTTTTGAAATTTGATATAACATATATTTCTCCAAAAAAGGAATGGAAGTTTTGTTCCATCCCTTGTCTATTTATGATTAGAAATTTAAATTTCTAGGTGTTCTTGCGAATGGAATGACATCACGGATGTTTTCCATACCTGTGATATACATAACAAGTCTTTCAAATCCAAGACCGAATCCAGCATGCTGGCATCCACCATATCTTCTTAAATCAAGATACCATTGGTAATGTTCCTTGTTCATTCCAAGTTCATCCATACGTGCTTCAAGAACTTCAAGTCTTTCTTCACGCTGAGAACCACCAACAAGTTCTCCAACGCCTGGTACTAAGCAGTCAACTGCAGCGACTGTCTTGCCATCATCGTTTTGTCTCATATAGAATGCCTTGATATCCTTTGGATAGTCTGTTAAGAATACAGGACCCTTAACAACCTTTTCTGTAAGATATCTTTCATGTTCTGTCATGAGATCCATGCCCCATTCAATCTTTGAATTTTCAAACTTCACACCATCTTCAACAGCCTTCTTTAAGATTTCAATACCTTCTGTATAAGGCATTCTTCTAAATTCACTGTTACGAACATGGTTTAATCTTTCCTGTAAAGTTGTATCGATTCTTTCATTGAAGAACTTCATTTCTTCTGGACATGTTTCATAAACATAATCAATGCAGTACTTGATCATATCTTCAATCACATCCATGTCATATGCAAGATCTGCAAATGCCATTTCTGGTTCAATCATCCAGAACTCAGCTAAATGGTTAGTTGTGTTAGAATTTTCAGCTCTGAATGTTGGGCCAAATGTATAAACATCTCTGAATGCCAATGCAAAAGCTTCTGCCTGCAGCTGACCAGAAACAGTTAAAGAAGCATGCTTTCCGAAGAAATCCTCTTCATACTTACCATCTTCTCTTGTTGTAACTGTGAATGTTTCACCAGCACCTTCAGCATCTGCACCTGTAATTTCTGGTGTATGTACATATACAAATCCCTGTTCCTGGAAGAATGTATGAATTGCCATAGCAAGCGCACTTCTAACTCTAAATACAGCTGAGAATGTATTTGTACGAGGTCTTAAATGACCAATTTCTCTTAAATATTCAAAAGAATGTCTCTTCTTCTGTAATGGATATGTGGAATCACAAGCACCTTCCAGGTTGATTTCAGTTGCCTGAATTTCAAATGGCTGCTTTGCATCTGGTGTAATTTCCAGCTTACCAATGACGGAGATCGCTGTACCTGTTAAATACTTACTAACTTCATCATAATTTGTCAATGTATCAGCAGTATAAACAATCTGTGCATTCTGATAGTAAGTTCCATCATTTAACGCAATAAAAGATACATTCTTACCAGATCTATTTGAACGAACCCATCCCTGCAGCTGAACATATTCAATCTGGTCCTTTTCATATTGTGTTCCTGTTGAAGTGAGTCCATATAACTCACGAATACTCATTTCTGTTGGCATAATTAATTCCCCTTACTTCTTTAATCTTTCATAGAGTTTGTTTCAAACACAAGCTCCTGTATACTACTAACAACATCTACTTGTTTTACATATACTCCCTGCGGAACAGAAAAATGGTCTACCGCAAAACTTACAAATCCTTTTATACCAGAACCTACCAAAAGGTCAACTGTATTCTGTACATCTTGTGAAATACATAGGATTGCTATTCTACATCCTTTTGGCAGTTTTTCTCTGATATCTTTTAAAGCATAGACAGGTACAGAAGCACCTGTTACTTTATCTGGCATTAAATCAAACGCACATACAATTTCACCAACAACATGATTCCACTTATTGTAGTTTAATAATGCTTTTCCTAAGTTACCTGCCCCAATCAACACGATTTTTTCATCAAAGTTCACACCCAACTCATCTGAGAATATTTTAATCAGATCATCAACGTTATATCCATACCCTTGTTTTCCTAAACTTCCAAGGAATGAGAAATCTCTACGAATTGTTGTGGATTCAATGGAAACATAATCAGCTAATTGGCGGGACATGATTTTTGTTTCACCGTCTGCTTTTAACTTTCTTAGTGCTTTTAAATATACTGGATATCTTTGTAATGTTGCTTTTGGTACTTTTCTTTCTGTTGTCATAGTAATCACCTATAAACTATTTTAACACTGAAAAGAGAGTTTGTGAAAAAAAGAATAATTTTAATATTATTCTTCTCCTGGCATTGGCAATGATGGATCTGCTGAAACATCAAATCCGCCACGAATGCCGTTTTTATATGCGACATATCCTGTCGCACCAATCATGGAAGCATTGTCTGTACAATACTTGATTGGAGGTTGTGATAATTCAATGGAAGGGAATTTCTTCATTTCTTCCTCTAACATCACTCTTAATCTAGAGTTTGCCGCAACACCGCCAGCAGTCACAACCATCTTTGGCTGCAGGTTTTTAACTGCGTTCATTGTCTTAGATACCATTAAACCCAAAGCTGTTTCCTGGAAAGCATACGCAACATCTTCTTTAATGATTGGATTGCCTGCTTTTTCTTCTCTTTGAATCAATTGAAGAACAGCTGTCTTCAAACCTGAGAATGAGAAGTCATAAGGACTGTCAACCTTTGGTGTTGGTAAATGATAATGTTCTTTTCCATTCTTAGCCATCTTATCAATGACTGGTCCACCTGGATATCCTGTACCTAGTACTCTAGATACTTTATCATAAGCTTCACCAATGGCATCATCCCTTGTTTCACCTATCACTTTGAAATCATATTCTGTTTCCATCCAGACAAGCTGTGAATGTCCACCACTGATAACTAATGCAAGCAGTGGAAACTGTAAATCATGATCTAATGCAAAACGGTTTGCATAAATATGTCCTGTCATATGATTTACTGGTACAAGTGGCTTATGAAACTGCCATGCCAGTGTTTTTGCGGCCTGTACACCTACATGTAAAGATCCTATGAGTCCTGGGCCTTGTGTAAATGTAATCGCATCAATATCATCCATTGTTACATTTGCCTGCTTCATTGCTTCTGTAATGACAGTACTGATATTTTCAACATGGATTCTACTAGCAACTTCTGGTACGACTCCACCATATTGTGTATGTACATTGATCTGTGAAGATACAATGTTTGATAATATTTCTTTTCCATCTTTTACAATGGCACATGCAGTTTCATCACAACTGCTTTCTAGTGCTAATAACATTGTCATAATATTCTCTCCTAAAGCTGAACCATTAAATATGCATCTTCACCATCAGCATAATATTTCTTTCTTTTACTGACTGTCTGAAATCCAAACTTCTCATATAGCTTTATTGCATTCGTATTTGAAACACGAACTTCTAAAGTGAAATTTTCACATTTACTTTGTTGGATCTTCTGTAAACAAAATTGCATCAACTCACTTGCAATACCTTGATGAAGAAATTCTTTCTTCACCGCAATATTGGCAATTTCAGCATTTTCATATGCAATCCAAAGATCTACATACGCTACAGCTTCACCATTGATTTCTTTTACATAGATGCAAGAATATGGGTTACTTTCTAATTCATTTATAAAATCTTGTTTTGACCATGGATCTTGAAACGCCTGCATTTCAATTGCATTTACCGCATCAAGATCATTTTGACTCATTTTCCTAATCATGCTTTTTTCTGTGGTAAATAAGATGCAGAAGACTTCAAATATTCAGGAACAACAAGATGGACATTATCATGTTTTTCCCATTCATCTCTTAACTCTAAAAAGTTATCTACAATATCTGGCCATTCATCTTGTCTGCCGACTAAAGCACCATCACCTACAATATTGACATCACCAATTTCAAGATCTTCGATTTCAACTGCACGTTCTTCTTCTAGAGCTTTGCCATCATTAAATAAACAAGTATAAACACGTTTTCCTCTAGCATCTGTAACGACACGGCAATTTTTCTTGCCAGCATACAGTAATAATGTTGAAACAGTATAAATAGGTTTATCAGCCATCGCACAGAAAACCTTAGCTACTGCCATCGCAATTCTTACACCTGTATAAGAACCAGGTCCCTTAGAAATAACAATCTGATCAATGTCTTCTGGCTGCAGATGACAATCATCCATTAATGCAATCAATCTAGGAAATAGTTCTTCACTTTGTTTTTTCCAGCACTTTTCTTGTACTTTTCCAATTACCTGATCATCTTTGATCAATCCAATAACAAGCCAAGTGTGGCTTGTATCCATACATAAAGTTATCATTATCTGATATCCTCCAATAAATTTTCGTATTGATTTCCATGAGCTTCAAAACAGAATTCTCTTGCACCATTTTCTAATAAATGAATAGAAATCATTAAATATTCTTCAGGAATTAAATATTTCATGAATTGTGACCATTCAATTACTGTTAATCCGTCATCATAGAAATATTCATCAAATCCAAGATCTTGTTCAATTCCTTCCATACGATAAGCATCAATATGGTAAAGATTCATTTTCTCACCATGATAGATTTTCTGAATCGTAAAAGTTGGTGAAGTAACATTCCGTTTAATTCCAAGACCTTTTGCGATACCTTGTGTCAACGTTGTTTTTCCAGCACCAAGATCACCATCTAATAAAATGACCATATTCTCAGAAACGTTTTGTCCTATCACATTACCTAACTGATGTGTTTCTTCAGTAGAGTTTGTAATCTTCTTTAGTTCTTTCATAATTTCGCCTCGCTGAGGTATTATACAGCCAAATGAAAAGATAAGAAAGCAAAAAAAGGCAGGAAAAAGTCTTCTTGCCTGAAATTAAGAAAAAAAATAAAAAAAAGCAAAGACCTGGCAACGTGCTCGATTCACCGTAAGGCTATTTTTGCCGCTGATGTGCTTAACTTCTGTGTTCGGGATGGGAACAGGTGTGACCACATCGCTAT
>NZ_JBQHWJ010000029.1:0-25572 GCF_052064035.1 Bulleidia sp. HCP3S3_C9
ATACTTTTACCTCGCAGTTAAAGTGTATATCCAGCAATATGATTTTATTGTACTAAAAAGCGGACACTAAAGAGATTTCTGAACTTTTTTGAATCAGGTGGTCAGTTATGTTTAATAATCAATGCGTTATTTCTAAGGCGAGAAAAAATATCTTCATAATCGCCATGCATTGCTTCATAGCATTCTTTTATATCCATACAATTGTCTCCCTATATCATTGTTCAAAAGGAAAGGCTGGTTATTATTAAAAGGAAAATATAACTAGAGATTCCATTAATTATTATAACAAGTATATAACCGATTTACCATAGCTATCTGCACGCATTTTCCTATATATTTCCTTGAATTTTGCTTTATTTATGCTATTTACAACTTGGAATATGATGGAAGCTTAATTGCATCAAAAGAGTTCATTAAACTTTCATACAATTCTTCTGCCGTCATTTGATCAGCGTCAACTTCATGATTCCAAATTCTAATGCATACTTTCTGTTCTGTGTTCATATATGTGTCCTTCTTTCTTTGTACGCCAATACTTTAACATTCTTCTTTATTTTTACTGTCCGTTTTTATGGACACATATACATTTTGTTGTTTTTGTTTTTTAACGTGTGGAAATAATAGGCGTATAATACTAGTCGGAGGTACCTATGAGTCAAATTGATACAAAAGAAATTCAACTACATAATGGCGTTGTGATTCCAACTCTTGGATATCGTGTAGATAAAAATCATGGTGAAAACAACTATGAAAGAATATTAAGTGCAATCAATGTCGGTTTTAGACATTTTGATATTTCTCCAGAAAGCATTACAGAAAAAGCAGCTGGAAGAGCCTTCAAAGATTCCAAAGTCAATCGAAGCGAACTTTTCATCACAGCGAAACTAGATAATGATAATCATGGATATCAACAGTCATTAAGAGAATTTGATCATACACTAAAAAGATTACAGACAGATTACGTTGACCTCTTCTTAATCAACTGGCCAAATCCTTCAAAATATCGTGATACATATGAAGAAACAGCAATCGAAACATGGAAAGCATTAGAAACGATTTATAAAGAAGGAAAAGCTAGAGCAATTGGTGTTGCAAACTATGAAGCTAGACATATTGAATTCTGTCTAGAACAGTCAGAAATTGCCCCAATGGTAAACCAGGCTAGAATCTATCCAGGATTCCCATTCAATGACAATTTATATTGTGCAAATGAACACAACATTCAAACAGAGGCATTTTTACCTCCTATGAATGATGTCATTCTTAATTCAAACGAATTAGCAATTTTTGCAAACAAGTATCACACAACTCCACGTGCAATTGCGACAAGATATCATCTTGAAAAAGATTGTATCTCATTATGTTCCGGAAAGAATGAAGATGAATTAAGACAATGTTTTGAAGCATTTAATTTCGATATCAGTGATACAGATATGAAATTCTTAGATGCCATGAAAAACTATGGACCAGAAAATATTAATCCAGATACTTGCAACTTCTAAAAATAAGGATTCTGAAGTCAAACTTCAAAATCCTTTTTTCTATGCTTTTAATTGATCTAGGTTTGCACTGGATTTCATTTCTTGTTCCAGGTGTCTGACAGTTAAAATACAAGCTGGAATGATGTATAGGCATCCACCAACCCATGCAACCTGATCACAGAATGTAATCGCATCATAATGGAAGAGCGGAACTAATAAGATTGCTACAAAGCATCTGCAGAACATTTCTGCGCCTCCAGCCATGACAGCTCTTGCAGCATATCCAAGCCCCTGTACAGATGTTCTTAAAACATTCAAGATTCCAAGTGTCCACCAGAAAATTCCCATTCTTCTTAAATATAATGCACTCGCATCTAGTACTGCTGCTTCACTGGCTGAAACAAATAACATTGACAATGTTCTTCCAAAAAAGAACAATATAACACCAGCAATTGCACCATAGCCTACGCCAATTGCCGTACCCTGTCTAATACCAGTTTTAACTCGATCCATCTTTCCGGCACCATAGTTCTGGGAAGCAAATGTGGAAACTGCTGTAGCAATTGCATCGAAAGGACACATCATAAATGCCTTGATTTTCATTCCTGCAGTAAAGCCTGAAACATAGATTGTTCCTAAGCCATTATTTGCACTTTGCATAACCATGGAACCAATCGCAGTAATAGAGAACTGCAGTCCCATTGGCATTCCCATAACAATCAAATCTTTTGAAATTTTACCATTCATATGACGATCTTCTTTATGAGGGTGTAGTATATGAAATTTTTTAACAATTAATAATAAGCAAAGAATTCCAGAAACGCCTTGTGAGAATATCGTAGCAATTGCAGCACCTGCAACGCCCCATTTCAAAACAACAATACAGAAGAAATCCAAAAAGATATTTAATACTGCAGACATTGCTAAAAAATAAAATGGTGTTTTACTGTCGCCAATTGCACGTAAAATACTAGATAAATAGTTATACAGAATTGTACAAGGAATTCCTGCAAATATGATTGCTAAATAACTGTATGACTGTGAAAAAATATCTGCTGGCACTTGTAATAATTCAAGAATTAAAGCACATAATGCAACTGTTCCAACAGCCATCACAACTGCAATGACTGCGGATAAAATACTACCACAATACACATACTTCCTTAAACCATCATAGTCTTCTGCACCAAATCTTTGCGCAACTGGAATACCAAATCCAACACATGTTCCCATACAGAATCCCAACACTAGAAACTGCACAGAAGAAGTTGCACCAACAGCAGCCAAAGAAGAAGAACCTAATGTCTGTCCTACAATAGCAGCGTCCACCATGTTATATGTTTGCTGAAATAAATTACCTAGCAACAGTGGCAAAGCAAAATTCAAAATCAACTTCAATGGATTTCCATTCACCATATTTCCTTTCACTCACATCACCTCCTGAATAATAAATAGTATTTTACATCATTTTTACTATTAACAGACAAAAGGATGACAGAAGTCATCCTATGTTCCTCAATACTGCCGTGGGCCCCCTAGCTATCAAAAATAGCAGACCCCACATATCGTATCATCAGCTGTCCAGGGATTCTTTCAGCCTCGCAGTATTTGTTATTTGAAGTATATACTACTTTCGGATATCAATCAACAGATTCTTTTGTCCTTTATAACGTGCATATGCTTTCATACTTTTTTGTTTTCGTCTACCATGATAATTCAAATGAACAATATATTCACTTTCAACATAACTTGGTTTATCTATCACAATATCGATTCCATATATCTTTCCAATTTCATCTGAAAATTGTTTAAAAAATCGATAATCTTAATTTCCAGAATGTTCACCTTTCATCAAAATATCGTACATATCAATTGTATCTTTAATTGTTTTATAAACGTGCACTGAATATTCTTTAGAATGTCTGCTTAAAATGTATGCCATGTTAGATCGTGTCATGTAAATCATTGCATCTACACCAAATCCTTTTAGAATGTCTGGTGTTTTCGTTACAATGTATTTTTCAGCGAATCCTTCATGCGTAAGAATTATTTCCCATTCTTCTTTGGATAAGTCGCTATCCAATTTTCTTAGATTATTCATTTTCCCATCAATAAATCGCATATAATCTTCCAAAGTCTCAATTTCATTCTTCATGTGAATATTCCTATATATTTATATTCACAGATTTTTAGACATTTCAAAAAAAAGGATGACCGAAGTCATCCTATGTTCATCAATACTGCCGTGGGCCCCCCTCCCGCTTTCGAGGCGCACCCCACATATCGTATCATCAGCTGTCCAGGGATTCTTTCAGCCTCGCAGTATTTGTTAGAAATAGTATAATATGATTTATTATTTTCTCAAGTAAAAAACAGACACTCTTTCACAAGCATCTGTTTTCAACATGATTCTATGAATTAGCCAACGTAGTCAGCTGCCTGAGTACCAGCAATTCTACCGAATACTACGAAGTCAGCAACTGCATTACCACCAAGTCTGTTAGCACCGTGTACACCACCAGTAACTTCACCAGCAGCAAATAATCCAGGGATAACATTATTGTCTGTATCTAATACTTCTGTATTTGTATCAATTACAAGACCACCCATTGTATGGTGAACACCTGGCTGAACCTTAATTGCATAGTATGGAGCTGTATCTAACTTATCAGCGAATGTAGTTCTGTTGAACTTTTCATCCTTCTTGCTTTCTACACACTTGTTCCATTCATCCATTGTGGAAGCAAATGTCTTTTCATCCATTTCCATAGCCTTAGCTAATTCTTCATATGTTTCGCCCTTTTCAGCATATCCCTTGTCAACATAGCCCTGGATAACTGCAGAAGCATCAGCCATCTTCTGATCAACGATCAACCAAGCATAACCACCTTCCTGGCTATTTTCAGCAGCACTTACAACGTCTCTTGTACCAACTTCATCTGTAAATCTTTCACCAGACTGGTTAACTAAGATAGCACCATCACCACGAAGACCTTCTGTAATTAATACAGCATTATCTCCTTCAACATGTACTGTTGGGTGCAACTGAATCTGCTTCATATCAACTGTAGCAGCATTTACATCATCAGCAGTAGCCATTGTGATACCTTGACCCTGTGCACCGTTAGCATTTGTTGTAATATAACCCTTGAGATCAGGATTCTGTTCAGCAACCATATCGTTGTTAGCACCGAAACCACCAGTAGCAAGTACAACAGCCTTAGCATTTACAGTAACCTTGTTACCTGTCTTACCTTCAGCTTCAATACCTGCAGCCTTACCATCCTTCATAATGATTTTGCTAGCTGTTGTGTTATAAAGAACTTCTACACCTTCTTTTTCAACCTGCTTTTCAAGAATTGGAATCAAATAAGAACCTACAGAAACAACCTGTCCCTGATCATTCACTGGTCTATGAATTCTCTTAACAGAAGCTCCACCGAACTGACCAACATTCTTAAGATCAGCACCAATTGTGGATAACCATTCGATAGAATCAGCACTGTTTTCAACTAATGTCTTAACAAGATCAAAGTTGTTAACAGCCTTACCACCGATCATTGTATCTAATTCCATTAATTCAGTTGAATCAAAGTATCCTTTAGGATCCTTCTGATATTCATCCCACTGCTTCTTAACTGTTTCTGTTAATGCAGCAATGTCTTTATTGTCTTTATATGCTTCAGCTGCTGCTAATGTCTTTTCAACACCAGCTGATTCTTCAAATGTATTTTCATCTTGGTAAGTTGTCTTAGCAGCGTTCATTCCACCTGTTGCTCTAACAGAGTTTCCGCCAGCTGCAGACTGACTTTCTACAACAACTACATTTTTACCTTCATTTGCAGCAACGATTGCAGCTGTCATACCAGCACCACCAGCACCAACGACAACGACATCTGCATCCTTTGTAACGTCTTCTTCTTTCTTGCCAGCATTTGCTGTTGCATAGTCATCAGGATTGAGACCAGCACTCTTTAAAGCTTCCTTAGCTGCTTCCTTAATAGCATCAGAAGTTACAGTTGCACCAGAAACACCATCAACATTGATTGTATTTCCTTCAACCATTTCACCAGGTAACTGTTCAAGGGCTTTTGTACCAATTCCTTCTGTTTCCTGTTTTCCTTCTGCCTTAACATCAGTAATGACAGAATCCTTGAGTGTTAATGTAACATTAACATCACCACCAAGACCTTTTGCTGTACCAGTATATTCACCTGATACACCTTTTCCTGCTGAAGAACATGCAACAAGACTCATCGCCATCATTGCACTCAACAGGAGCTTTCCAATCTTTTTCATTTTCATTCTCTCCTTTGGGTATCAACCCGCCATATAGCTTAGCATGCTTATTTTTATATTCAACTGTTGACATCCATTTTTAAGAAAAAAAGACTGTTTCCAGTCCTATTCTCTATTCTGTAATAATGCAAAGATTTGATCCTTCTGCTTCTCCATATCAGAATATCCTAACTGATACAATTCCTCACAAGTTGCAGGATCACCTTTCCATCGAGATACCTTCAGTGTTTTAGAAGGATAGATGTTAATTGCATCGCCTTTTTCACACATATCATCTATGATTTTTCTTTGCTTGTAGTAATTTAAATGTCTTACTTTGTAGTCTTCTGCCATTTGTGGACATTCTCTATAAATCAGTTTCATTAACCAGCAAATGATCTTAGATGATGGTTTACGCACATAGTCTTTTGGTTTTGTTGTAATAACAAGACATTTTGTACAGTTCTGTTCAAGTGCTCTTTCAATTGGAATCATTTTTGTAATGCCACCATCCATCAAACGATAGCCATTTACATCAACAACTGCAGATGCAATTGGAAGCGCACATGCACCACGAATAATTTTCATTTCTCGATCTAATTGTTTTGCATTGAAGTAAATTGTTTTGCCCTGCGCTAGATCATAACATCCAACTTCCATAGGAAGGTTTTCTGAAATGATTTTATCAACATTCATACCTTCTTTTTTTCTCATATCTTCTTCAAATACACGCTGATAATCAACATAGTGACCACAGCGTAACAATGCTTTTAGTCCAACGACATCCTTTTGACATGTATAATATGTTGCCATTTTATGTGCAACTTCTACACGATCTTCCAGATAAAAAGATAGATAGGCAGCTCCGCTTGAAATACCAACATAATAATCAAACTTTACATTGTTATCTTTCAGCCATTCCAGGGCACCAGCAGTATACGCGCCACGAATACCGCCGCCTTCTAATACAAGTCCTAACTTTTCCATAACTTTTTTCTCCTATACCAATGGAATCATAAGATTCAATACTGCTCGAATCATTCGAACAATGACATTTGTTTTATGAATTTCATCTAATGTAACTAAATGTGATTTCTCACAGGCATCTAAAAAGTTCTGTTTAATCTTTCTGATTTCACTTGTTTTATACATTAAACAGCCATTTTCATAATGCAGAAAATAACTGCGATAATCTGTATTTGCACTGCCTACGATTGCAAGAGTATCATCCGCCACAAAATTCTTTGTGTGATTAAATCCTGGTGTAAATTCATAAATCTTAACACCTGCTTCTACAAGCTGCTTATAAAAACCACGTGTTATTTCAAAAACAATTTTCTTATCAGGAATATGCGGTGTCAGGATTCTTACATCCACTCCACTCTTCGCACTTAAAATCAATTCTTGTTTCATCGTTTCATTCAAAATCAAATATGGTGTATCAATATACACATAATCACGGGCATATTTTACCATATTCAAATGCATGTTTAATGCAACGCTTTCTTTATCTGTAGGCGTATCAGACCATGGTTGATAATATCCATAATTTTCTTTTACAGAATAAGGAATATGATACTTTTCATAATCAACTTTTCCTTCCTCTTTGCTGCGAACATAGGAAAGCATTCCCATAAACATGACTGTATATGACCATACTGCTTCCCCTTCAATCTTCATGGCACTATCTTTCCAGTATCCATAACGAACAATGCGATTGACATATTCATCTGCTAGATTCACACCGCCAATAAATGCAATCTGATTATCAATCACAGTAATTTTTCTATGATCTCGATTATTCATCTGAATGATAAAACGTGCTCTTACATGATTGAATCGATGTGCTTCAATGCCTATTTCTCTCAGCTGTCTTGAATAGTGATGTGGAAGTGTAATGGAACCAAAATCATCATAGATGAGTTTTACTTCTACGCCTTCTTTTACTTTTTGCTTTAAAACTTCTAGAATTTCATCCCATACAGAACCTTGTACGATAATAAACGTTTCAATGAAGATAAAATGTTTTGCGTTTTTCAAAGCTTCAATATAATGTGGAAACCATTCTTCTCCTGAAGCATAATACTCACTAGAAGTGTGGTTATAGACTGGTAGCCCAAGTCGATTGACTCCATAATGGAATATCTTTTTTGCACCTGCATCAATATCATTATGGGTATCTATATCTACATTTTCCTGCAGGAGATGTTCCATTTTCTTGTTTGCCCGAATCGTTCCATAATACAGTTTCTTTGGAACATGTCGGTTTCCAGCTAAAACATACAATGGAATCCCAATGACTGGAGCACCAAGAATCACTGCTACCCAGGCAATTTTATAGGATGGATCTTCTTCACGATTGATAATATAAATGCAAAACAAAATAGCAATCAAAGAAATAAAAGGTAATGCTTTTTCTGTATATGCAACACTATAAAAAAGCAGTGCAAAAAACACAAACTGTAATATTACAAGTGGTGCCACAATAAATAGACGGCTTGTTAAGATCTTCAATATTCTTCGCATGCATTATATTCTATCATTTCTATTTCAAAAGAGTAAATAGTGTCAACAAATGTGATAAATTGTATAATTATTTGTTCTTATAGCTCATATTGATAAATACACTTTACTGTCTCTCCCCTTTGATAGAGCCAATGACTTTCTGGTACATCAACAGTTTCTAAAAGTGTTCCATGCAAACGCTGCAACGTACATAAAGAAGGAATATTATCTGGGGAACACGTAATGATCAATTCTTTCATTCCATATTCTTTTTTTGCTATTTCAAATAACTGCAGACAAGCTTTGTATGCATAACTGTTTCCACGAAATGGATAATAGATACGATACCCAACCTGTCCTGCATAATAAATTTCATCATTCATTCCTAATCGAAGATCACATTCACCTACTTTTTGATTTGTATGTTTTTTACAAATTGAAAAATGAACATCTTTTACCCAACTTGTAGAATCAGATGCATCTTCCGTATAATTCAAATGTAATGATACTTCATCAAGATTTCGATGAAAAAATGGAATATTCATACTCTTATTGTAAATTCATTTTAAACAAATAGATACAAAAAAAGATTAGATATCAAACAATCTAACCTTTCATAATTGTTGGGAAATCTGCATATGTAATGATTCCTAATGGTTTTTCATTTGTTTTTCCATGTTCTGTAATCAATATCGCAAGTAATGAATTTCCTTCTCTTACCGCTCTATCAAATCCATGAATTGCTAACTGAACATTTGAATTCTTAGGAAGAAACAGCACTCTTTCATTCTCTCTATGTATCATTGCATCTTTTACGCAGCCTTCTTCCTGATGATATAAAGCATATTTTGCAATCATAGGTGCTGTTAATAGACCGACATAGCGATTTTCTTCATATACTGGAATCTTACTGGAATCCATCTGCTCCATTAAGGAAAATGCATGTTTGATAGAATCTGACTTTTTCACTGTTTTTACAGGGGTACGTGCAAAATTCAGTATTGAATCATCCATATCTAATAAACGTGCAATTCTTTCAATATTTTCTACAACAGAATCACAAGGCTGTGCAATGATTTCCTGCTTCACACCACGCATATGTACTAATGCATTTCTAAGTTCACTATATTCTCTTAGTTCTTCCTGATTATTTGCAATGATACGATTGTGTGGTGCTAAACGAGATAATAGTTGTGAAAATGGAACATATCTTGTCTCTTTAGCAAGTGAAGCCATTTTTGTTTCCAGCTGTGCATACGCATCTAGAAATCTTTCCGCATTACTTTTCAATTCCATAATAGTTTTTTATTGCCTGATAGTAAGCATCTGCAGCTTTTTGATATCCTGCTTCATTTGCCCACGTATCAATATCTGTCTGATTTGTTACATAGATTTGATTACAGATCACAACAGGAACATCACACTTTTCCATCATATCCCATGTTTCTAATTGATAATCATTCGTGTCATCACTCGCTACTGTTTCAATCTGATATGAATCATCATCAAATGGCTGATAGTAAAGATAGTTGACGGAAGGTATCCATGTATCACTTGTAAATGCATCATGGATGCAATTTGCCAATTTCAAAGAAGCATCGTGTGTTGTTTTTGTTGGAATGTCTGCATAGATCTGCTGCCCATTTCTTGTTGCATCTGGTGTACCGGTTGCATGAATACTTAAAACAATATCTGCACCATCCTGTTTGATCTTATTCACTCTATCTTCAACAGTCGCAGAAGTAGAAGCATCATGTGTTAATACAACATCAAAATGACCATCATCTGTTAATAATACCGCAAGCTTTTCAACAACGCTTTCTGTAAAGTCAGCTTCATTGATAATACCTTGATACCCAGTATCTTCTCCACCAAACGCGGCATCTAAAGCAATCACTGTTTTCCTTCCTCTACATCCAGAAATTGCAGTACCGCATGTCAAAAAGATAAGCAATGCAGCCAGAATAATGATCATAGGATCTTTTAAATTTTCAATCAGTTGATTACGCTTCATCACTTTTCCTCATACTTTTTCAATACTTCATCGGCTTTCATGTGGTCTAGAATACTCTGTACAATCTGTTCCATTTCACTTCCACTTGAATAATCAGCCTTTGCGATATAGTTGACTCTTCCAACATCTTTGAGTGACTTTGCAACTGCATTGTTACTGGAATATACCGCAATAGATTTACCACCATACTCCTTCACAAGACGCATGCAAGGAACATCCGTTAAGCCATCTGCAATATAAATCATTCTTTCAAATGGAATTGGACGTTCTATCTGCGGAACAAACTTGTTTAAGTCTGCATCATCATTCACATCTAATACCTGCTTATTGATACGGAAGATATATTGTGTTTTCGCTGTATAGTTGACAACCTGTGCAGGCCATGTCGCTGTATGTGTTTCATCATAATAGTATCTACATGCATAAATTCTTTTAAATTCATCTGCAATCGATGTTGATTTAATGATTTCTCTCATTCCAGAAGAAATAATGTAGTGTTCTACCAGAAACCCAGCTTTTCTACCATAATCATTGATTCTTTTGAACCATGTATTCACACCCTCAAACAAGACAATATCTTTTCCTTTATCATAAAAATATTCTTTTCTTAATGGCTGTCCAGCTTCCCGGAATTTTTTCGCTAATAAATACAAATATGCAGAAATAGAATCCATTTCATTTCTAACTGCAACTTCAGTAACTTCATCCCAGAAATCACTTGCCTTAGAATAGCCAAGAGATGGAATTAAAGAATATTCCTGCATATCTTTTGTGCATAATGTTTTATCAAAATCATATACAATTGCTATCTTTTTCATATGGACAATATTATATCACAAACAAAAAGTGCTCTTTACAACAAAGAGCACTTATCATTAAAGTTCTAATAACTTCAAGATTCCAGCAACATAGATTTCAACCTGCTTTACAAGATCATCTACTGGACACCATTCATTTGCATTATGAATCTTATAATCCACATCAGGGAATGCACATCCAAAGGCAACAGTATTATTGATACCCTTTGCATATGTACCACCACCGATAACAAGTGGATCACGTTCATCACCTGTCACTTCAGTATATGCATCACATAATGACTGAATGAGTGGTGAATCTGGAGAATAATACAATGGATCATGTGTTGAATCAACGATGATTTCTCCACCTTCATCTTCCAGATACTTACTGCATGCTTTTACAATCTGCTTGCCAGTCATTGTAACTGGGAAACGAACATCAATATTACCACTGATAACACCATCATTCATATGAATATATCCACAGTTCAATGTTAAATCACTGTATTCATCTTTGAGATTTAAACCTAAGCCTTCCCCATTTGTATTTAAACCAATTCTACTGCAGTAGAAATCTACAAATGGATCCTGGAAACCAGCTTCTTTCAAGCCTGTCAGCAGGTAAGAAATTGCATTCACTCCAAGTGTTGGTGTGCTGGCATGTGCAGCTACACCTTGTACTGTAATCTTTACAGATTCATCCTGATCAACAACTTCAAATTCAATGTTGTTATTGTTGAAATAATCTTCCAGCTTTTTCTTAGAGAAAGAACATTTTTCAACAACGATATAACAGCTGCTGCAGACGATGTTTCCTGCAGTACCACCATCAATATCAATAATATTTGTTTTTCTGGATACATAGTGTGCATCCATGATACCCTTTTCTCCATTGATACATGGGAAATCACCATCTGGTGTAAAACCATAATCTGGCTGTTCATCATGATCAACATAATATTTCAAGCAGGCAGAACCTGTTTCTTCATTACATCCCATGATCAAACGAATTCTCTTATTCACTGGAATATTCATATCCTTGATGACTTTCATTGCAATCATGCTGGCAACAACGCCACCCTTATCATCAGAGACACCTCTTCCATAAAGGATGCCATCCTTTTCAACCATTGTATATGGATCTGTATTCCATCCATCTTCACGACGTGCAGGAACAACATCAAGATGACCAACAATTGCAATCAACTGATCTCCTTCACCCATTTCACCATATCCAATGTAGTTATCTAAGTTCACTGTCTTTAGTCCATCTTTTTCAAGCATATCCAACGCAGCATGCAATGCTTCTTTTGGCCCTTTTCCAAATGGTGCATCTGCTTCTGCTTCTGACTGTTCGCTATTAATAGATACCAGTTCACCTAATCTTTTAATGATTTCCTCACGGTATCCTTCACACATAGATTTAACATCCATATTCCAAAACTCCCTTCCTAGAATTTTAATGGCTCTATTTTACTCTCTTTTTCAAAAAAGTGATATATCTAATCCAACAGGACAATGATCACTTCCTTGAATTTGATCATAAATCATTGCATCCTTTACATTTTGACGGATTCGATTAGAAACAAGGAAATAGTCAATACGCCATCCCGCATTTCTTTCACGTGCCTTAAAACGATATGACCACCATGAATATTTCACTGTATCTGGGTAGAGTGAACGAAATGTATCTGTGAATCCAGCATTCAGCAGTTCACTCATCTTATTTCTTTCTTCATCAGAAAATCCAGCATTTTTGCGATTTGCCTGTGGGTTTTTAATATCAATTTCTTCATGGGCCACATTTAGATCGCCTGTGTAAATCACAGGTTTCTTTTCATCCAGTTTTTTCAAATGATTTCTTAAAAGATCTTCCCACATAACACGGAATGGAAGTCGTGTTAAGCCATCTTTTGAATTTGGAACATACGCACATACAAAGTAGAAATCTTCATATTCAAGTGTAATGACTCTGCCTTCTTTTGTATCATCACCTTCAATCCCATAAATACATTGGATTGGTTCTTTTTTTGTATATACCAGAGTACCAGAATACCCTTTTTTCTCAGCACTGTTCATATACAAATGATACCCTTGTGGTTTCATCGCTTCTTCCAGCTGCTCTAGCTGCATCTTTGTTTCCTGTATCGCAAAGATATCAGCATCTACCTCTTGAAAGAAATCCATGAAGCCTTTCTTCATGCATGCACGCAATCCGTTTACATTCCAAGAGACACATTTCATTTTACGATTTCTCTTGTTTCATTCTTCAGCCAGGCTTTTTCTTCTTCATTCAAGAATGGAGACAGCTTTTCATATACCATCTTGTGATAGTCATTGATTGCCTTGACTTCACAATCTTCTAGATAGTTTGCATCAATTGCATCAAGATCATATGGGCAATATGTCATTGCTTCAAATTTCAGCCACTGGCCATAGAAATTCTTGGTATCCTTAACAACTAAAAGATCATTTTCAATACGAATACCTAATTTATGTGGCAGATAAATACCAGGTTCATCTGTAACAATCATGCCATCTTCCAGCGGTACGGATGGTCTAGCAGCTGTTGGCATGCCCCAGCGAATACCATGGATACCTTCATGTACACCTAATACATGTCCTACGCCATGACCTGTTCCACACTGGTAATCAATGTTAATATTCCACATTGGTCTACGTGCAAGAATATCCAGGTTATTTCCTGTTGAGCCCTTTAAGAATACAGCTTCCTGTAAATCAATATGTCCCTTTAAAACAAGTGTATAGTACATCTTTTCTTCATCTGTTAAAGGACCACATGCGATTGTACGTGTGATATCTGTTGTTCCATCTTTGTATGTTCCACCAGAATCTACAAGCAGGAATCCCTTTGGATGAACATAAGAGAATTTTTCTTCCGTAGCAGTATAGTGCATCATTGCACCATTTTCCTGATATGCTGAAATTGTTGTGAAGGATGGTTCAATGTAATCTTCCTGTGCTTCACGTAATTCATACAGCTTATTCTGTGCAGATACTTCACTCATTGTATCTTCACCAACAGTATCTTTGATCCACTTGATGAACTTCACCATGGCAACGCCATCTTTTACTTGTGCATTATGCATCACTTCAATTTCAGTTTCATTCTTAACAGATCTGAAATGCATAATTGGAGAAATTTCATTTACAATCACATTATCAGAAGCAATATTTGTATATAGCTTAACATTTAATGAACTTAACTGAACCCAGATTGTTTTGTTATGTAAAGAAGCAATATCTTCACTCAAAGCATTGTAAGCCTTGCATGTAACACCATTTTCAGTCAGATAATCTTTTACATCGGCAATCTTTTCTTCATCAACATAATAGAAAACATCATCATTTGTTACCATAGCAAATGCATATGTTACTGGAGTACATGGAATATCATTTCCACGAATATTCAGCAGCCAGCATGGATCTTCCAATAAAGTCAGAATCAATACATCTGCATCTTTTTTCTTCATTTCTTCACGTACCATTTCAATACGCTGTTTTGCATCTGTTCCTGTATATTTTGTATCAAGAACATAGACTTTTTCCATAGGAAGAGATGGGCGATCATTCCAGATCATACCAACAAGATCTTCATCAACGTGCATTTTTGCATTCTTCTTTTTCAATGCATCAGAAATCATCAATGCATCTCCACTAGAAACAACAGAACCATCAAAACCTAAAAGACCATTTTCTGGTGTATTCTCAATTGCAAAAGTAACTGCTGCAGGAACACCTTCCTGTCCCATACGCATTAATTCAACACCTGTTCCTTCAAGTTCATCTTCTGCCTGTGTAAAGTATCTGCCATCTGTCCATAGACCCGCAAAATCCTTTGTGATGATTGTGCATCCAGAATCTCCAGAGAATCCAGACATATAGCTCTTGCATTTAAAGTAGTCAGCCGTATATTCATCAGATAGATGATCATCTGCATTTGGCATGTAATAAACATCAATGCCTCTTTCCTGCATTAATTTTCTTAGTTGTTCAATTCTTTCTTGTACTGTCATTTTTTATACCTCACGTGACTATTATAATCACGAAAAGAAAAAGATTCTACAAGCAATAGAATCTTCTTACCCTATGACACCTTTATCTGCGTTTTTCAATACTTCAACTTCAGATGCGTCTACATCATCAATATGTTTTCCTGCATACTTCTTTGTTTCTTCTACAACGATTCTGCTTAATAAAAGTACCGCAACAATATTTGGAATTGCCATTAAACCATTCATCAAATCTGCAAAATCCCAAATCACATCAATCGAAGTGACTGCACCAATAAATACACAAACGACCCAGATAACTTTATATGGCTTGATTGCTTTTTCACCAAATAAATACACAGCACATCTTTCGCCATAATAATACCATCCAAGAATCGTTGAAAAGGCAAACGTGATCAAGCCCAGCACAAGAATTGGCATTCCAATGACTGGTATTGTTGAAAAAGCCTGTGAAGTTAGTAATGCACCATTTCCACTTAATGCATCAATACCTGGATAGCGAAGAATACAGGAAACAAGAACCAGTCCAGTTAACAGACAGATAACTACTGTATCCCAGAATGTACCTGTCATTGAAACAAGTGCCTGTCTTTTGGGATTTCTTGTCTTTGCGGCAGACGCAATCAGTGGTGCACTTCCCATACCAGATTCATTTGAAAATAATCCTCTAGCAAATCCATATCTGCAACATACACTGATTGTTGTTCCAACAAATCCACCACCAATTGCATTTGGATCAAATGCTCCTTTTACAATTGTTGCGATTGTTTGAGGAATATATTGAATATTCATAATAAGAATAACGAAACATCCAATTACATAGAAACCTGCCATAAAAGGCACCAGTTTTTCAGAAACTTTAGAAATACTTTGAATTCCTCCAAGAATGACAAGAGCAACAACAACTGTTAATACAATTGCGGCAACAATCGATGGAATTCCAAAATTCTGATTCAGATTTTCTGCGACGCCATTCGACTGCACCATGCATCCAATACCTAAACCACACACTGCAGTTAAACCAGCAAATATGATTCCAAGCCATTTCATATGCAAGCCACGATCTAAGGCATACATTGCGCCACCAATCATGCTTCCATTTTCACTTTTCACACGATACTTCAATGCAATCAAAGTTTCAGAATACTTTGTTGCCATTCCAAAGATACCGGTGATCCACATCCATAAAACTGCTCCCGGACCGCCCAAAGCTATCGCAGTTCCAACGCCAATGATATTTCCTGTTCCAATCGTGGAAGATAATGCGGTTGTTAAAGCACCGAATTGTGAGATTTCTCCATTTTCTCCATCATCATCTGTAACTGATAATTTAATAGCTTTTAATATTTCCTTTTGAATAAATCCAGTGCGAATCGTCATGAATATATGTGTACCAATCAAAACTAAAATGAGTGGCCATCCCCAAAGGAATGTATCTAACGAATGTATTAAATTCCCCATAAAAACCTCTTTTTGATTTACAATTATACACTTTGATATTGCAGTTGTAAAAAAACCAAGTCATTTCCATTTAAGGAAGCGTCCTTGGTTTATAACATTATTTGTCGTATTTTAAATCATCCAGGAAATATTCTAATATATTTTCTTGATATCCACTTTTTCTCATTTCTTGCATTTGAAGAGCAGTCTGTTTTAAAACAACATTTTCTAAATTCTCTAATTGTCTCAATCTAGCTTCAGATATAGTTTCTTGGGATATGCTATTTTGATAATCTTTTGGATGCATTCTCCAAACATGCAACTGATTTGGATACTTTTGAAATAATTTATCACAAATTACCAGACCTTCTGGATCACAATCTCCACTGTAATAAATTTGATTGTGATTTTCTGCTAATAAATAGATTATTTTTTGTGCAGTAGTTGACAATTGTCCAGAAGTGCAAATGATAGCGACATGTTTGTTTCTCATTTCTTTCAGGAGATACGAAAAGACCATTTCATTCTCTACTACATAAACTTTATTATCATCTGTTGTAATTGCATTTACATCCATAATATTGGCATATGAAGCCATAAATGGCTGTTCATACGCATAACATGCTTCACATCCTTGATGAAATCCATCGTTTCTATCTAGATGCACATTATAAATTGCTACGCAACCTGCGATTTCATCTTTACTTAAGCCGGCTTTTTCCATCAATGTATACCAGTCTTGTGTGCTTTTTATTTGCCCAACATGAAAAATATATGTCAAAAAAGAAACAAACAGGTTTGCAGATTCACTTCCTTTATCTAAAAAATGAGGATTTCCACTAATGCGAGATGCAAATACAGCAATAGGAACATTTGTTTGATTTTCTAATACAAGTTTCGCACCAAAAATAACATTTTTAAATATATCAAACACTTTTTCTTGTTTTTCTTTTTTTAATCGAACAAGAATTCTATATCCTGATTCTTTATTTAAAAATAGATGATCAACCCATTCATATAAAATTTCATGAGCATGATTTTCTTTCAGAATTGTATATAGATTCGATTGAAAACGATTTTCTTCATCTTCTTTATTTCTCTGCAAATCATTTTTCGTTATGATCGTATAACCAAAGTAGCAATCTATAACTTCTTTTAAATCTAATGGTGCAAAATCACTTTCCTTCAAAGAGTTTTCAAAGTCTTTTACAGATAATTTAATCTTATCACGCTCAAAACGAATACCTGTAATTCTAGTCAAATCATTGATTTCTTCTTTTGTAGCATCTAAAATCGTTATTTTTCCTGTAAATCGGCCATAAGAAACCCATCGCTTTTTAATCTCATTCATACATCTTTCAACATTTTTCGTCAAAAGATATTCTGCACATTTCTTACTACCTTCCATTTAAAACTTTCTCTTTTCCATTCCACAAATAATTGACTACAGTAACAAAATTAGCATTGAGTGGTCTTAATAACTCACTAATATGCAACCTCTGAACAGTTGGATAACATCCCCACAATACTTGCGAATTCATAATATAGTCAAGATCTAATGCTTCCACCATTTCAAACATACTTGCTATATTTATTTCATCTACGCCTGCGAAAGCTTCATCTAATGCAATCAACCTTGGATGATCTTCTTTTTTACACTTCTGATATTGTGCATTGACAGAAGCAAACAATGGAACATACATTGCCATTGCTTTTTCACCACCGGAAAATCTATTAAATGCAGCATTGGTTAGATCTTTCTTTGATTCATTTTTTCTTGTATAGCTCATTCTGAATGTATACCATTTACGATAATCTAAAGCATTTCTAACAAGCTCCATATAATTAACAATCAAATTATTCATTTCTAATTGTTGTTTTTCTCTTTGAATTATACTTCGAAAATGTTTAGATACACGTGTTATATCGTCTGTAGTAATCAATTGCTTGTCGCGAATTAAAATCTTCTCAAGGTCTTTAACATCCATTTCATCGATATCTTCAGGTGCCTTTTCTTTCCACTCCAATGAAAATGTTAATCCCATTGAGGTATCCATTTTTTTCATCAAACGCGACATTTCTTTTACCCATGTACGACTTTCTTCAATACGATCCGTTAGTTTTTCAGAAATCGTTTGAGATAGTATTTCTTCAAATATCTTCCTGTCATTTTCACGTATTAATTCATTTTGGCTTTCTATTTTCTGACTTAACTCTTCTATGAATTCTCCCAGTCCTAGTTTTTGACCACTAATAATACCTTCTACAATAAGTCTTCTTCGATCTGATTTCTGCTCTTGTTCTTCCGCAAATACAGGGGTAATTGTTACATTATAGTTCACAAGATTGCTTGTATTTCGTTGTGAAATTTCACGTAATCTTCCATCCATTTCTGTCGATGGTTTCATGATAAAATTCTTTTCTTCCTGTGCTATTGCCTGTTTTGCAGATTGTTCAAGAGATTGTTTCTGATCTTGAATAACAAATTTCAATTCTGTTTCTTCCTGATAATATTGTTGTACAATAGCGAGAAACTTTTGTTTTTCATTCTTATCATTTTCTTTTTGAACAATTGTATCTTTAGATTTATTTAGATCATGTTCTAGAATTGCAAGATCACTATTTAAATTTTGAATTCGTTCTTGCAATATTTTTTCTTGTTCTCTCAGTGCTTTAACCTTACGAGCATTTTCAATGATTTCTGGATTATTCATCAGTTCTTGAATTTGAGATAATTGTTTTTCACAGGATTCTGCTTTGGATTTGTATTTATCTCTTTCAAGGTACAAATCATCAATTTCGCACAGAGCTGTATCTCTCATTGATTGCTGTATTTCTATTTGGTCCACATAGCTTTCTTTTTGAAGAAGTGTTTGTGAAAGAGCATGAACATATTCTTTATAAGAATCTATTGCATTTAAAATATCTTCATAAGTATCTATATTTCTAGCATATGGTAACATTTTACAGATAGATAACATTTCTCGTTCTGCTTCCTTAAACAGTTGGTATGAACGATTCATTTTTTCATCCAATGTATCTTGTTTTTCTCGTAAAACCTGCAATTGTACTTCTAGCTTATGAATACAATCTAATATGGAATTCAATTCTTTTGTATCAGGAATCAATAAATATTCTTTCTGCATTTCAAGTAAATCATTTTGTTCAGAATCCATTTCTGCTCTTTTGTCATCTAAAAGTTGCTTTATTTCATTGATTTGTTGTTCAATATTGAATAATAATTGTTCCTTTTTTCTTTTTCTCGCATTGACTCCAATATATTCACTACTGTCTTTTTTTACATGGCCTTCAATCATCCCATGACGATAGTATCCATCTTTTTTTAAAACAAGTTTCCCACCATCATTTGTTATATTAGATAGTATGTTTTTTACAGATTGCTTTACTTCATCTGGAAGATTTTCTTCGATTGTAAGATCATGAAAAACATTTATTCCAAAACTATCTTCATAAATCAAAGCATCTAACAATTGTGGAAATTCATTTTGAATACGAAGATAATCATGTTTAGATACAACTAAAGCATCTAATAAACCAGCTTTATGTAATTGTTGTTCCAAAATAGCCTGTTCACTCTCAGACAATGAATCGGAAAATTCTACTGTCTGATAAAAAGGAAATGCATGTATTTCTGCTTGTTTCAATTTTTCTCTAGAAGCAATCGCATCTTCATCACGAATAGGTTCCACTTCTTTTTGGCTTTCAACTTTACGATATTCTTCTTTCTTTTGATTATATTCAGAAAACAATTGTTTTTCTTGTGCCTTCAATTGTGCAAAATAATATTTTTTCTTTTCTTGCTTGTTAGAGTAATCATTATATAAAATTTCTATCAATTTTGTTGCATCTGATGGTACTTCATATTCTTCAATTACTTTTGAAGCTGACTTCATTGTGATATCGTCCAAATGCCAGAAACGATTTTCTGACAATTTGGAGATATCTAGCAATAATGCATCTTGCACCTTTTCTTTATCATTAGTGAATTGTTCAATTTGAAATTCTGTATCTTCATATAGTTTTCTGTTTTGATCATTTTCTTCTTTATCTGATGCATATTTTTTCTCTAAATCATTTGATTTTCTCAATAAATTTTGACCTTGCTTAACACTGTTTTTTAATGTATCCAACTTTGAAAAATATAGTTGATCATCAAATGTTTGATTTGTTGAAAGTTGTTCTTTTAAAGATACGTGAAAATCATCTTTGATTTCATCATGTAATTCTTCCAGACAGCTGATAGTGTCATTCATTTGTTTCTGAGAATATTCTTCAAGATTTTTGTATCTTTTTATTTCAGTTTCTGCTTCAAAAACTGAATCATTTTTCTGTTGAATTTGTTTATTTTTATTCTCTGTGTTTTCAGTGTATTCTTCCAATTCTTTTTTTGTATTTTGATATTTTATATCAAGATTTTCAATTTCTGGATCAATACATTGCTCAATTTGCTTTTGAACAAAATCTTCTTCTATTTTTAAATCTTCTAATTCTTTTTTCTTTTCTAATTGATCTTTTTTCCACTGTTCCACTTCATGCAGAATATCATCATAGTCTTTTTCACTAGTTTTTGCTATTTTTAACGCTTCCAAATAATTATGTGCTTTTTTGGAAATCATATAACGATTGTAGTGATCATATTCTTTCATAATCGTATTTGCATCTGCATACGCTCTCTTCAACGCTTCTAATTGCTCTTGTATGTAATCCATCTTTTCCATTGCATCAACCATAGGACGAAGATCATCATCACTCAATACTTGTAACGATTCATTCAAGATTTCATACATTCTAGTTGGCTTGAATGTATTTGATAATTTCGGAGCTCTTACCTTGATCAATAATTTTATATATTGATCATATTGTTCAATTCTGTCAAAGCCGAATAAATACTCGTTTACAAAAGATTTATATTCTTTTGGAGAAGTAGTAAATGGAGTATCTTCAGATAATGCCTTTTTCATTTCTTGTTTTGACAAAGGAATTACAATGTTATCCCCAGATTCTCTATATAATTTCAAATCTTTTCCTATTCTTCTTCCATCCAGTAATACAAATCCCCAAAATGTCATTGGACGACCTTTATGCGCATTTTGTCCAATTGCAATCGTTCTATATTCATTTCCTTTTTTAAACTCTAAATATAAATAGCCTGTAGATTCTTCTTTTTCATTATCTCCCAAAAAATAATAATCCATCGTTCTGCTTCCCGTACCAAATGGATCCAAACGTGAAGGAGAGCGATCACCATCTAAAATAAATGGAATAAAACTTTGTGTTGTGATTGATTTACCAGAACCATTTTGACCTCTTAAAAGTAGTTTTCCATCTTCTAATTCAAAATCTTCGTCCACATATAGCCAAAAATTCACAAACCCAATTCGATTCATTTTCCATCTTTCACTCATGTATTTTTTCCTCCACGTCTTTTGTATAGTTACCACCAGTCAGCACACATGCTGGATATATAACAATTTCTTCATCATTTTCATCAATCATCATCCATTTCTTCATATATTCTTTAACAATCGAAACAAATTTTTCATTTTGGATTTCTCTATACTCTTTTGTCCAAAGTTCCTGGTATTCCATCTTCACTTTTAAAAGGATATCTTGAAATCTCTCTTTAGAAATAATGATTGTTTCATCTTCATTCAAACTCATCTTTCTTTTATCCATAGCTGCTTCATGAATCCATTGAGAAACCAGTAATACGATTTCACTAATCATATTTGTTCTTGGATGAAAATCGCCAACTGGTTGCGCATCCACATAAACAATAGATGCATTATGAGAATTTACTAATAAAGAAGCTTTTAAATAGTGCATCACTTCTCTTTGAATAAATTGCCTTTTTGATTTAACATACATAGCTTCTTTTCCATTATCATCATTCCAGTACATTGCAGGTGATGTAATCAAATCTTGAAATACAGTTTGTGAAGTTTTCTCAATTTTTTGGTCATTGTTATTTTCGTTTTCAAAATCTTTCCAATCATTCATATTTTTTATTGATGATGAAAAATTAGTAGCAAAATACCTTGATACTCCTGTATTTTCATACAGAACCTCACTACTAGCTTCATTTGAATAATTGCTTACATTTCCTTCATAGTTCTTCAACATATACATTTTTTCAGCATATTGAAGAACACGTACCAATGATTTTCTTTGATTGTATACGGTCCAATCTACTTCCATATATTCTTTCATCACCATTTCAATATAGTGGATTAATTCCGATAGCAAAAATTGGCTGCTCTCTTCTTTATCTTCTAAAAACATTAATAGTGCACATAAAAAGCAATAATCTCGCACTTCTGTAAACTCTTGAATTCCCATAAATGCTTTTGCATGTGCTGGACATTTTTCTATTTTTATCAATTGTTCTGTATGAATTAATTTCCAGCCAAGTACTTCTTGAATAAATTTAAGTGTATTCTTGTCAGATAACTCTTTTTTCACTTGATAATACTGCTCTTTGTTTTCATTTCTGATAATCCAATATTGTCCAAGTAACATTTCTAATCCGTTCATTTTTCAAACTCCAATATATATCTTGGCATCGTAATATCGCCATCTTCACAATGTAAAACACAATTTCCTTTTTCTCTTCTTAAAATATATTTTTCACCAAATTCCGTACTGCCAGTTTTTGAAGTATTCATATTAGCAAGTGAAATCCATTGTAGAATTGAAATTCTTAAATCAGGAGAAATAACATCATGAATTTCTTCAATACACAATCGATTATTCTTAATATACTGATATACTTGACTTTTCTTTTTATTTGCTGCTTCTTCATACTCTTGAAGAGCTATTATTTTATCCATTGTTCGACGCACCACACCTTGTCTTTGCCTTTTTTCACGATAATTTCTTGAATGAGATTGCAATTGAACAACATCACATTCTTGTATATACGCACTTTTTTTGATATCTTCTGTATCAATAGATTGATACATTCTAAAATGTTCAACATTTTGAATTCCGAACACATGTGCAGATAAACAATGTGCATCATTAATGTTGCTACAATTTCCAAACATTTGGATAAATTGTTTATAATCATCTTTTCTACTCACTCCATAGTTAGATAATTGCACAATCATATTTGCATTTTCAATGACAGATCGAATAATTTCATTTGTTATATCTAATATTCTTTCACACTCAGCTTTATGTCCATCAATCGCAATAAACCATTTTTCAAATGATATCCATTTCTTTTGAATGGATTCTTTCAATAATTCTTCATTTTGAACTTTATTTCCTAGATGGGGAATAGCCATTTCACTCTTTACAATTTTATTCATTAAACTTGTTTCAAATAAAATTTGTATCGTCGAAATTTGACTTTTAATTCTCTTAGATTTTAATTGCATCTGTCTGATAAAAGTCTGAAGATATTGAATCAATTTATCTTTATGCAAAATAAATTCAACAGATTTCATCAATGTCATTGTATCTGCAGAATAAAATTCCCTTAAATAACTTTTATAATTTAAATCCAGGTTTTTAAAATCATCTTGTAATAAATGCCACCATTCATTAATTTCTTGTAATGAAAGTGAATTAACTTTTTCTGCATTTTTCAATGCATCTTCAATTCTCTGGAAATATCCAGTAGATAAGCTACTCGTTTCAATTTCAAGATTTTCCAGACGAATTGTCATTCTTTCCACTTCAATCGCTCTTTCACTCATAGAATAGCGATATTGTCTATTTTTATATTCTGCAATTGTATGGACAGTTCCAGGATCTTGGATTGCAATTAAATTACCCCATGTTACTAATTGATCTAAATCTTGCCTCATATCTTCCAAACTATAATCTTGAAATTCTGAATCCTCTTTTAATTTCTGAAATATTTCTTCTTTATATAAATGATTATTCATTTGTTCACTTTCAAGAAACATAACGCGCATAATACTTCTATAGGTTACATAATTAGGTGCGGTTAAATAGGAAGATTCTAATACTTGATTTTGATAAATTGCCATTTTATTTCCCCACGATTTCATCATTATAAATGATATGAAAATCTTTTTTTCTTGACACTATTATCGCACAAATCCAAAGATTTTAATGTTCGTTTTTTTAGACAGTAAAAACCTTTTCATAAAAAAAGCTACTCACTATCTCATTCAGTAAGTAGCTTCATTTTGAATATAATACATCATTTTTAGAAAGAAGATAGACGCAATACTGATTCATACTTATTCCTTCTCTTTGAGAATGTTCTGCAAGCGATTTATGAAGACTTTTTGGAATTCTCAATTTAAATTGCCCTGAATAATCATCTAAAGAATCTGGTTCATTTATCTCAATACCTTCTTCTATTGCAGCTTCAAGCCATACTTCCTTTGCATCAATTGCATTTGCCACTGCACTTTCAATTGTCTCGCCACAACTAATGCATCCAGGCAAATCAGGATAGGTAACAACAAAACCGCCTTCATCCTTATCTTCAACAATTTCCATACGATAAGCTTTTTTCATATAATCATCTATCGTTTTCATGTTTCATTTCCTCACTTTCTACAACTTGTCGCACCATTTCAACATATACTTTTTTTTTATTGGTTCATGTTTTGGAATTGTAATAGGCATACATCCTTTCTTTCTGAATGTATAATGACTGTTTCCATTTTTTGGTGCTCTCATTTCATATCCATAGCTTTCCAATACTCTACGCAATTCTTGAAATCGGAGATCGTTTGATAATTTCTGTATACGCATTAATATCTTTTCCCATTTCGACATCTTCAACCTCCTACCCAAATAATAATTGATACCACATATGGTGTCAATGTTTTTTATAAATTACGCTCTTTTTAAAGATTTAGTTGATATTTGCAAAAATGCCATAATGATACTCACCGTAAGCACTGTAAAGATCAATCGGCATTGGCAGTTTAACGATATCTCTGCATATGAATGGTATCTGTTCCATCATTGATTCCATATATGCTTCAGGTTTCCACTTTCTCATGTCCAGT